>JBBDMN010000218.1:0-15321 GCA_040878305.1 Gaiellaceae bacterium | reverse complement strand
TGGGTGACCTCCACCAGATCGTCCCGAAGTTGACGGAGCTCGTTCGCTCCAACCGGGCCTAGCTAGTGGTCGCTCCGGGAAATACGCCACCCCTTCGCGTTCGCGCGGCTGCGAACACATCGCATGCCGTCGTCCTCAGTCGGCCACATACCTTCGGGTATGCGGCCTCCCTGCGTCCTAGGCCTGCTCGGTTCTCGCCGGCGAATAGGCACCGGACTTCCCGGAGAGACCACTAGCGCCGTGGACTGGAAGCTCGCGGTAGCCGGTCTCTTCACCGGGCTCCTGGTCGGGATGACGGGAATGGGAGGCGGGTCGCTGATGACCCCGATCCTCGTCTTCCTGTTCGGGATCCCGCCGGCGACGGCGATCGGGACCGACATCGCGCACGGCGCGGCGTTCAAGACCGTCGGCGCGGTGCAGCACCGGCGCATGGGAAACGTGCGTGCGAGGCTCGCCGGCTGGATGCTCATCGGCTCTGCCCCGACGTCGCTCGTCGGCGTCTGGCTCGCGACGAAGCTGACAGATCGCTACGGCGACGGGGTGGAGGACATCATGGCGCAGGTTCTCGGCGCCGCCCTCCTCTTCGGGTGCGCCGGCCTCGTCGCGAAGTCGGTTGTACAGACGACTCCGCCCGGAGAGGGAGATTGGCGTCTCACGAACCGCGACCGCTTCGCCGCGGTCCTGATCGGCATCCTCGGTGGCTTCGTCGTGGGTCTGACGTCGGTGGGGAGCGGCGTCTTCTTCGGCCTGACGCTCCTCGTCATCTTCCCGCTCCGAGCGCACAAGGTCGTCGGCACCGACATCTTCCACGCCGCCGCGCTCCTCTACGTCGCCGGGATCGGGCACTGGCTCGCGGGCAACGTCGATTTCGGGATCCTCGGCTGGCTCCTGCTGGGCTCGATCCCGGGCGTGCTCATCG
Source organism: Gaiellaceae bacterium (assembly GCA_040878305.1). GTDB lineage: Bacteria > Actinomycetota > Thermoleophilia > Gaiellales > Gaiellaceae > GMQP-bins7. The sequence goes on along the minus strand of JBBDMN010000218.1, from coordinate 14,402 downwards.
GCGGGCGGCTCACGCTCGCCATTCCAGAGCAGGTGCTGCGGTTCGCGCTCGCGGGTGTTCTCGGGCTCGCAGGTGTCAAGCTGCTGGACGTCCCGGGCGCGGGAGCGATCGTCATCGTCGGGCTGGCTGCGGGCGGTGCGGCGTTACTCGTCTGGATTGGGCGGCACAGCTGGATCCGCTTCCAGCGCGGCCGGAATGGGAGACTCCCGCCGGCGATCGGCTAGAGATCGCGGGATCAGGCTTCGGTCTGACCCCGGTTTTTGGACGTTCGCTCTCGCGTGTCGGCCTCGGGAACCCACGATGGGACCACGCTAAAGCCTGACCCCTGACGCTGCCCGGTAGCATCGCGCGGCGATGCGCACGGTCTGGGTGAGCTTCGACACGATGGGCCGCGATTGTCTCGACGCGGCCGCTGACGCTGGGGCGGAGATCGTCGGCGTCGTCACCCTCCCTGGCCCGATCGACCCGAATCGCTCGGGGCAGTGCTCGTTCGACGAGATCGCGGCGCGTCACGGGGCACAGCTCGTCGACACGACCGACGTGAACTCGGAGGCGACGGTGGAGGCGGTTCGTACGCTCGATCCAGAGTTGATCTTCGTCGTCGGCTGGTCGCAGCTCGTGCGCGAGCCCTTTCTTGCGCTCGCTCGCGAGGGAGTCTTCGGCATGCACCCGACGCTCTTACCGCGCCACCGTGGGCGGGCCTCGATTCCGTGGGCGATCCTCTCCGGGCTCGCGCATACCGGTGTCACGCTCTTCGAGATCGTGGACACGACCGCGGATTCCGGAGCGATCGTCGGGCAGGTCGTCGTCGACATCGGGCCTGACGAGACCGCGGCCACTCTCTTCGAGCGGATCTCGGACGCGCACGTGGAGCTCGTCCGCGAGCTCGTGCCCCAGCTCGTTGCGAGGACGGCACCGCGCCTCCCCCAGGACCCGGCGCGCGGGAGCTGGTGGCCGAAGCGGACACCTGCAGACGGGATCATCGACTGGGAGACGCGCGCGCAGTACCTCTACGACTGGGTTCGCGCGCAGACTCGTCCCTATCCCGGCGCCTTCACGTTCCTGGGCGCGGAGAAGGTCGTGGTCTGGCGGGCGCGGCCGGTCGAGCTCGAGGACGAGGCCCCCGCCGGGACGATCGTGGCGACGCACCCAGAAGGGCCGGTAGTTGCGTGCGGAGAGGGAGCGCTCGTGCTCGAAGAGGTTGAAACGAGTGCGCGCGACCTTGCCGTGGGAGTGAGGCTCGGTTGACACGCGTCCTTGTCATCGCCGCCCACCCCGACGACGAGGTGCTCGGCATGGGCGGGACAATCGCGGTGCACACGGGCCAGGGTGACGACGTACGGGTGCTCGTCGTGACCGACGGCAGCTCCACGCAGTATCCCGGCGACGTGGACATCCGCGCTCGGAAGGAGCAGGAGGCATTGCGTGCCGCGAAAGAGCTCGGCGTGGACGACTACGTGCACCTCGATCTCCCCGACATGCGGCTCGACACGCTCGAGCACATCGAGGTGAACAAGGTCGTCGAGGAGCACATTCGCGACTTCGGACCACAGGTCGTCTACACGGTGCAGCCCGACGTCAATCAGGACCACCGAGTTCTCTTCGACTCGGTCGCCGTGGCCACAAGGCCGACACCCGGCCACCCGGTGCGGCGAATCCTGACCTATGCGCCGACGTCGAGCACCGAGTGGACCCCCGCCGCGGTCAACTGGTTCGTCCCCAACTGGTACGTCGACGTCACGGAGACGCTCGAGCGCAAGGTCGCCGCATTCGCCCACTACGAGACGGAGCGTCGCGAGTACCCCCATCCGCGGAGCGAGCGCGCGATCCGCGCGACCGCCGAGTTCCACGGGACGAGCTGCGGCTTCGAGTACGCGGAGCCGTTCGTCCTCATTCGCGGCCTCGAACCGATTTCGTAAGGCGCGAGGCCGGAATCCGCGAGCGCGGATCCCGGTCGCGCGAAAGTCCTGAAGGCGGCCCGCTTCGCGGCCGCGGCACTCCGTTGCACAAGCCTCTAGTAGGTTCCGCGCCTGTGGCGCGACTGCCCCAGACGCTGATCGTCCTCGCGCTCCTCGGCGCCACCGCGGCCGCGTTCGCGGTCACCGAGCGCCTCAAGCTCGAGCGGAGCCCGATCACGGGAACGCAGGTAGACACGGTCTTTTCGCCGGTGTGCGAGTGCACCAGGGACGTGGCCGTGATCTCGTTTGTCCTTCGCAAGAAAGGGTCGGTCACTGTCGACATGCTCGACTCCGACGGCCGGAGGGTTCAGACGCTCGTCCGCGATCGCCCGGAGCAGCGGGGCCGGGTCTCGTACACCTGGGACGGACGCGACAACCTCGAGCGGATCGTCGACGAGGGGATCTACCGGCCGCGCGTCTTGCTCGAGGAGAACGGACGCACGATCGTCCTCCCGAATCCGATTCGCGTGGACACGACTGCGCCGAAGATCCGCCTGCTCAAGGTCTTCCCTCAGGTCTTCTCACCCGGCACAGACGGACGCCGCGACCGCGTCACCGCGCGGTACGAGATCGACGAGCCCGCCCGCGCGATGATGCTCGTCGACGGGCGCCGCCGTGTGCTCAGCAAGTTTCGATCGACCGCCGGCCAGCTCGTTTGGTTCGGGCGCGTGAACGGGCGACCCGTACGCCCGGGAACGTACGAGATCCGGCTGCGTGCGACCGATCGAGCCGGCAACCGCTCGAGCTCGAGACGAGTGGTTCCGGCAGTCGTTCGGTATGTCGAGCTCGCTCGCAACCGAATCGAGGTGGTGGCGGGCAAGCGCTTCTCGGTCCGGGTGCTGACGGACGCCCGTGCGTACCGCTGGCTCTTCGCGGGCGAGCGAGGAACCGGCCGGCGGAGAGCTCTCGTGCTCCGTGCTCCCGAGACGCCTGGGAGCTACGCGGTGTACGTGACCGTGGGGAACCACGCCGCCAGGGCGGAGGTCATCGTCACCGAGCCCACGGGATGACTGCTCCGCTCTTCGTCCTCGGCGTCAGCCGGTCCGGGACGACGCTGCTCCGCGTCATCCTCGACCGCTCGACCGGGATTGCGATTCCCGACGAGTCCTTCTTCGTCCCTCTGCTCGCACGGCGGCATCGCGGGACCGTCGACCCCGAGCGGTTTCTCGACGACCTTGGCCGGATCCCGACGCTCGAGGCGTGGGGCCTCTCGCCCGACGACGTGGCACCGCGTCTTCGTCCGGGGATGAAGACGGGCGCGGCGATCGCGGCGATCTTCGAGTCGGTCGCCGGGAAGGAGAGGAAGCCGCGCTGGGGAGACAAGACGCCGATGTACATGCGGCATCTGCCGCTCCTCGAGCGACTCTTTCCCGACGCCCAGTACGTCCACCTGATCCGCGACGGGCGCGACGCCGCACTCTCGTTCCTGCGCATGCCGGAGGGAACATTCACCCGGACCTGGGCGCATCCGGAGACTGCTGCTGAGTTCGCCTGTCTGTGGCGGACCGAGGTCGCCGCCGCGCGGGGGCTCGGGCGCAGTGTCGGTGCGTCCCGCTACTTCGAGGTGCGTTACGAGGAGCTCGTCGCTGAGCCCGGTCCAATCGTCGAGAAGATCTGCGAGTTCGCTCGGCTCCCCTTCGAGCCCGAGATGCTCGAGTACGCAGGCGCGGTCGACGTCTCCGAGAAACCTCACCAACAGCGGCTTCGTCAGCCTCCGACGACGGGCGTCCGCGACTGGCGGAGTGAGCTCTCTGAGAAGGATGCTCGCGCGTTCGAGGAGATCGCAGGGAAGCTCCTATCCGAGCTCGGGTACCCGCTCCTTGATCCGCCGGCGCATGGGCCGAGCGCTCGTGCCACGATCGCTCTCGCCTCCTATCGGTCCAAGCTGGCCGCCTGGAACGCCGCCGCCTCTGCGACGCAGCGCTCGCCGCTCTGGCGACGCCGGCACCCACCGGACGTCACGACGCGCGCACGTCCCGCCCACGAAAAGCGATGAGGCGTCCGTTGAGCGAGAAGAAGTACGTCCGCTCGGTCGCTATCCCGGGCGAATACCTGCCGAGCGGGAGACGCCAGACGACCTTGCCGTCGGAGGCGCGCACGGCGTAGGTGCGCTTCTCGAGCGTCGAGAAGAAGACGTTCTCGCCGATCAGGACGGGCGCGCCCAGGATCCGGCCGCCGACGTAGGTGCTCCAGATCTCGGCCCCGTTCGTCGAGCGAAGCGCCCGGATCCGCCCGTCGAAACCGCCCACGAACACACGCCCCTCGCCGACGGCCGGCGTCGTGTACCCGAGGCCTCCGACCCGACCAGTCCAGGCGACCTCGCCGTTCGTCGCATCGAGCGCGACCACCCTGCCCGAGCGTGCGACGGAGTACAGCCGGTCGCCATCCGAGGACGCGCTGGCATAGAAGCTGTCGTAACGGAAGGCGTCTCTTCTGGAGTACGTCGTCCACAGCTCTCGTCCGGTGTCCTTGTCCAGACACACGATCGAGCCTGCGTACGTCCCCACGCAGACGCGCCCGCCGAAGACCGAGGGGCTCGCGTTGATCCGTCCGCCGGTCCGATAGGCCCAGCGCACGCGACCCGTGTCGGAGTGGACGGCGAAGAGGCGACCGTCGTGGGACCCGAAGTACACAAGACCGTCGACCGCGACCGGCGAGGACTCGACCTTTCCGCCGGTCCGCACCTGCCACACCATGTGACCCTTCTGGCGATCGAGCGCCGTGACCGTCCCCGACTGGGAGCTGACGATGACCCTTGGCCCGTCGATCGCGGGGGAGGACGGCAACGTCCCTCCGACCCGGCGACGCCAGCGAACCTTCCCGGTCTCCGCCTCGAATGAATAGGTCGCGCCCTCGAAGGTGTTGACGTAGAGCTCGCCGTCGCAGTACGTGGGAGGAAACTCGATGTAGCTTCGCAGTCCGCGCGTCCAGAGGGGTTTGCGGGCGGGGAGTCCAAGTTGCGCGTCCGGGCGGGCGAGCGAGCGTAGGGGATCGCCCCCGAAGGTGCGCCAGCAACGCCGGTCGCCGACCGGCTTGGCGGGCTCGGGCGGCTCCGGCGGGAGAGTGGGGCGCGTCGCTTCAAAGACCGTTACGTCGTCGAGCGCGGTGTCGAGCGCTCCTCGCGGCTCGTCGATCGACAACCCGATCGCGACCAGGACCCCGCCGAGCACGATGACGAGCACGGAGACGGCAGCGATGATCCACTTGAGTGCTCTGGGCATGAGGAGAAGGGACCGGTCGAACCGGCCGAAAATCAGTGTGCCAGCAGCCGCGGAGCGCCCGGAGCGGCCTCTTCGGCGGCTCCGTCTGCCTCTCGCGCAGCCGACACAGCGGCAATACCCGCTGCAACCAGACCGAAAACGCCCCAGGTCAACGGATCCTCGAAGAAGCCCGCGTAGAGGAGCGAATGGACGACGAGGACGAGGAAGACCGCTGCTAGCCCCGCGCCGAGCGTGCGATCCCGCCGCGCGACCACGAAGAGCACCCATCCGGTTGCGGCGAGCAGCCAGAGATAGAGGGCGAACCCGAGAATGCCGAGCTCTGCGAGCACGGTGAGCGGAGTCGTGTGTGACGCGTTGCGGCTCGGGGACCCCTTGCCGGACTCCTCGGCGCTCGCACGCGGCTGGCCGCCTACCCCGACCCCGGCGATGGGGCGGGCCTCGAACGCATCGAGAGTGACGGTGACGAGCCGCGAGCGCCCGCTCGTCGCGTCCCTCGCCGACCGTCCCTCCACCGCGTCCGCGGCGACCGCGCCCGCGGCGAGCGTCGCGACGACCGCGCAGGCGAGCAGGACGACTCGCAGGCGCCGCCCCATCACCAGCAGCGCCAGCGCGAATGTGACGATGAACAGTGCGACGAAGCTCGACTGCGAGTACGAGTAGAAGAGTCCCCAGAAGAGGAACGCACCAATCGCGGCCGCGGCGATCCAGTCAATCGTCCGCCCCCGGCGGAAGAGGATCGCGACGAGCAGAACCGCGATCGGGACGATGAGATAGCGCCCGTACAGGCTCGGATCCTTGAAAAGCGACGTGACGCGGAAGAACGACGTGTACGCGTTTGCGACCTCCACGTCGCGCGCGAAGAAGAGCGTCCGGGTCTGCGCCTGCCAGATCCCGACCGCCGCGAAGACCGAGCCGAGGGCGACCAGCGTCACGAGGAGCACGCGTGGCAGCCACGCGGCGAGCGGCGATCGAGCGATGACGCCGAACCCGGCTGTGAACGGGAACACGAAGAACGCTAGCGCGATTGCGCCGGCGCGCTCGTCCCACGTCCAGAGGTAGGAGGTCGCCGTCAGAGCAACGAATGCGGCGAGCGGAAGCGCGACCACGAACGGTGGGGAGGCCACGGGCCCTCCTCGCAGCATCCGGTAGGCGAGCGCGAGCACGGTCGCTGCGAGAACGAGGTACAGCGGCAGGAGCAGGAACGCCTCCTCATCTCCGATCTCGACTGGAATCCGGAACGGCGCGACGGCGAGAAGCGCGATCGGGACCACGGCGGGGTACCGGACGAACGGGATCGCCCCGAGCCCGGCAGCCGCGATGCCGACACCGACGAGCGCAAGACCCTCGGGCTCCGTGAAGAGCAGCCGGAGATTGTCGTCGCCGACGAGCGAGCGCCCAAGACCAGCGGTACCGAGACCGAGCAGCGCGAAGCCGAGGAGAGGGAGCGCCCGTCCGCGCGGGAGCAGCACGAGCACCGCACCGAGCGCCCCGAGGAGCGCGGCCACTTGAGCGGCGTCACTGTGCTCCACAGCCCAACAACGTTACGCGCTCGGCCGTCCTGGTTGAATACTGCGGTGCTCGACGGCCTACAACGCGCGCTCGTGCTCGCGCCCCATACCGACGACGGCGAGCTCGGCTGCGGCGGGACGATGGCGCGGCTCTCCGATGCAGGCTGCGAGGTCCGGTACGTCGCCTTCTCGATCGCGACTCGCTCTCTTCCCCCGGGGTTCGAGCCGGACACGCTTGCGAGTGAGGTCCGCGAGGCCACCGCCGAGCTCGGCATCCCCGAGGAGTGCCTCACGGTGCACGACTTCGATGTCCGCACATTCCCAGAGCGCCGGCAAGACATCCTCGAGCTCCTCGTCGCGCTCTGGGAGGAGTGGCGGCCGGAGATCGTCTTCCAGCCCTCGCACCACGACGTCCACCAGGATCACCAGACGATCGCGAACGAAGGTCTCCGTGCCTTCAAGCGTACGACGATCCTCGGCTACGAGATCCCGTGGAACAACTTCGACTTCGCCTATGGCGCATATGTCTCGCTCGAGAAGAGGCACATCGAGCGCAAGGTCGCGGCGCTCTCCCGCTACGCCTCGCAGCAGCATCGGCGCTACGCCGATCCCGAGTACGTCTGGAACCTCGCGCGCGTCCACGGCGTGAACGTGAACCGCGAGTACGCGGAGTGCTTCCAGGTGTACCGGATCGTCGCGTAAGCCGCCCTGTACGGGCGGGCGGTCGTCCGCGGCAGCCAGGCCGGAGCGACGGCCTCAGCCGCCCGCTCCTCGTCCGTCCGCGCTCCGCAGCGTCAGAGAGCCGCCGTGGCGATGCCGTGCAGGCGGGCCGCCCTCACGAGGGCTCCGTCTGCGGCGACGAGAAGCGTCTCCTCGTCGGCGACGGCATCGACCGATGCCAGATGTACGGCGTCGTACGCACGGAGACCGTGCTGCTGGGCGAGGTCTCCCGCCCGACGCGTCAGCGACTCGGTGATCTCGAGCAATACGGCTTCCGCGCAGTAGGCGTCCACCTCGACGTTCGCGATCCCGAGCTGCCGCGCGCCGATGCGTTTCATTCGAAATGCGCGGGCGATTCCCGCACGCGCCTCGGCATAGAGCAGGAGCGACGAAAGTTTCCGATGCGCGGCCTGCCAGGTCTCCATGGCTTGCGTCGTGCCTGGCTCGGCGATGACGAGCTTCAGGAACGCCGACGCGTCGAAGTACGCGATCACACGTCGTCGTCGTCGCGCACGAGGTCGCTGACGGTGCCTCTGGCTTTGATCGGAGGCGGCAGAACGGCGCGCGGCGGCCGCTTCGCCGGTCGGGCGAGGCCACGAGCGATGAGGTCATCCAGCTTCGAGCGCCCATTCGCAGGCGTGATCCGTGCGATCGGCTTCCCGCGATCTGTGACGAGGATCTCCTCGCCGTTCTCAACTCGCTTGAGCCAGCGAGAGAGATCCGCTCGCAGCTCTCTGATTCCCACTTCCATGGACTCAATGTAGCGCTCTTGTCAATCGCCTTGTAGCGACATGCCCTCAACGGGCCGGCCGGAGCCGGGCGCCGATCGCTTTGCGCTCGGCGGGGAGATAGAAGCCAAGCGGGACGAGCGCGAGCGGGTACGCGAGCGCGAGCACGAGCGCGACGACGAGGCCGACATCGAGCAGCTTGCCCGCGACGACGAGCGCGACTCCGACGAAAGCAGCCGTGAAGACCCGTCTCCACTGGTACGGAACCGGATACACCCTCTGTGCCCACCAGGCCATTCCGGCGAACATCGTCGCGAACGCTGCGATCGTCGCCACCGCGGCGCCCATCATCCCGTAGGGCGGGATCAGGATCAGGTTCAGCACCACGTTCACCACGGCGGCCGCCCCCGCCACGACCCAGTTGAACTGCGTGCGCCGGGCGCGACCGACCCCGATTGCCATGACGACGTACCCCGCGAAGGCTACGACCGCGAACGCGAGCGGCCCCACGACGCGCGAGGAGCTCTCGAACGCGGGGGCGGCGATCCAGTCGACGAGCCAGGGTGAGAGGAGCGCGAGGCAGGTCGCGACCCAGCTCGAGAGCAGCACGAGGTACGTGAGCACGAACGCGTACGTCCGCCGCGCCTCGCGGTCGTCCTCGATCGAGTACGCGAAAGCCGGCCAGGCTGTGCGGAATGCCGTGAGCAAGAGCGCCATCGCCGACGCGATCCGAACGCCGACGGAGTAGAGCCCTACCTCCTCCGTGTCGGCCAGCTTGACGAGGAAGAAGCGGTCGCTGAAGTTCGTCACCCAGAGGAACAGAGCGGTCGGGACGAGCGGGATCCCGAAGCGGTTCATCTCCCGCAGGAGACTTCGGTCGAACTGGAGGCCGAGCTGCTCGCGCCGGTAACCGACGAGCGCCGCGTACACAAGGAGCGTGCCCGTGAAGTTGCCGACGATGACGCCGAGCGGGCCCTGGTCGAGCACGACGACGAGGGTGAGCGTGGCTGCGATCGTGACGAAGATGTTCGCGAGGCTGGCCGTGACGAACGCGACGGAACGCTCCTCGACCCGGAAGAGCGAGGACAGTTGCTCGTAGTTCATCTGCGCCCAGAGCCCGACAAAGGCGGCGGCGACGAGCTCGGCGTCGTCCGACGACCCGAAAAGCACGGTCGAGATCTCGCCCGAGAGCAGGAGGCCGGCGACGAGTCCCGCGGTCGACATCGCCATCGTGAACCAGAACGACGTGCGTAGGACAAGCCGCCTTTGCGCGTGCTCGGGGGAATCGAAGTAGAAGCGGAAGAAGGCGCTCGTGATCCCGAGACGGAGCGTGATCACGAGCACTGTCGTCAGCGCGATCAGCGTCTCCACGGTTCCGTAGTCCGAGGGTGAGAGATAGCGCGTGTAGAGCGGCAGGAGGAGAACGGCCAGGATGCGCTGGACGAGCCCGCCGAGACCGTAGATCGCCGAGTGCTTGCCGAGCCGCCTTAGTTGCGCGCCGAGCGGAGGCACTACAGCCGAGCGTAGAGGTCGAGCAGGCGGTCGGTCACGCGCTCGGAGTCGTGGACGTGCTCGGCGTACGCGCGCGATGCCTCTCCGATTCGTCGGCGCTCGGCAGCCGAGGCGACGAGTGGCTCGAGCCGCTCGCGGAGATTCTCCTTCGTCGCGCTCACGATCGGGACGGACATGCCGAATGCCTCTTCGGTGCGGCGAACGGCTTCGTCGTGGAGGAACGTGACGACCGGCTTGCCGAGTGCCATGCACTCGATCGCGAAGAGCCCGTACCAGCCGGCATTCAGCTGGTCGATGACGATGTCGGCCTCGCGGTAGCGCTCGAACGCCTCCGAGTGATGCAGGCCCTCGACGACGAGGACGTCAGCGTCGAGACCCTCGCAGGCGGCCAGGATGTGCTCCGTCCCCTTTCGACGACGCGACGACGGGGCGTGCAGGATCACCGGCCGCGCGCGATCGGCGGACGGGAACGCGGTCTCGATCGACTTGACGCCGATTCCCGGGGGAATGACCTCGGCCTCCGGCACCCAGCGGATCGCGTCGTACGATCCGACGACCTGCGCGCCCGCCTTTCTTCCGAACGCGAGGTCTGCGGGCGTCTTCTCGCGGATGTCGGAGCCGAGGTAATGCAGCACCGACTTCTTGCGGAGGGCGCGAAGGATCGGGAACTGCACTGACTGCGGAACGAGCGTGAGTCCGAAGTAGAAGTGGAAGATGTCCGTTCGCGGGAGGAGCTGGAGTAGCGCCCGCCACTGGGTGAGCTGTCGTCGGGCGAGGTCGCCTCGACGCTCGAGTGACCAGTCGGCCTCCGGGTGGAGCTTGTAGCGGTTGAAGACCACGAGCTGCGCGTCCACGCCCCGGCCGCGCAGCGCCTGGACGTTCGACCACGGAACGCCCGCCGTGTTCACGGGGCAGTGGACGACGCGGAGCGGTCGTCGTTCAGCCAAGGTCGATGCCGTCGTCGGCCAGCTGCTCGAGGCGGCGGGCCTTCTCCGCCTCCAGCATGGACCGCATCGTCTGGCCCATCGTCGAGCCCTCGTAGACCCAGATCGCCGGGTGGACGAGGATCTGGAGCCAGGGGAAGCCGCCCGCGCGCAACTCTTCGTGCGGGCACCCGGAGCGCCAGTGCTGGTTCGAGTCGGACCGGTACGTCTGCGGAGAGAAGTAGCGCTCGCCGTACACGTTGACCGCGCCAGGAATCTCGGCGCTCATGTGCTCGGCACTCGGGTTGTGCCAGGAGACGACGGAGTCGAACCGCTCGTCGAGAACGACGTTCGGGTGAACGGCATGGAGTCCGACCGGGTGCCCGAGCTCCCGCAGACGCTCAGTTGCAGCAACGCCTTCCGTGGAGCCGAGGTTGTAGAAGACCGACTCGGTCATCAGGAGGTAGGTCGCCTGGACTCCAAGCTCGGCCTCGAGCTCGGCCATCCGGAGCGCAGCGTCGAGGGAAAGGTCGATGTCGTGGCGGAGAAAAAGGTCGCCCGGCTCTGGCTCTTCTCCGAAGCGCGCGAATCGGTACCCACCTTCCTGCGCCGCCTCGAGAAGCTCGCGATAGTGCATGAGGTCGAAGGAACAGCTCACGCGCGCCCCTGGCCGGCAGCGGCTCCCGCCCGGCAGAGCCGGGCTCCGCCGCTGCCTGACGACGCTCGCGCCAGGCGAAACCTCCGCGCGGCTCTTAGCAGAGCAGCGCTTTCCGGGCCCGTACCAGTTGTACTGTGCCCTCCGGCCCCGCACCGCGAGCGCCGCCCCAGAAACGCGCGGAGAGAGGAGATTGGCACGTCGCGTCTCATACCACCTGGACGGTGAGCAGCGCGGCCGCTGCGTCTGCGCGGCGCACGGCTTCGTCTGGCGTGGCGGCGACCGCGATCACGTACCCCCGCCGGTCGCCGTCCCGGCGCACGGGGCGAATCGTCTCGCCGACCTCGAGGTACGTGTCCGCCTGCACGACGCCGTCGGCCGCGAGGACGGGATCGAGGCTCCCGATCGAGAGGACGCGACCGGTCGGCAGCGGTCCGGGCTCGGCGGTGAAGAAGCGGATCGCTAGCGGCTGCGCGTACTGCGGCAGCGCAAGGTCGTCAGGCACGCGTTCTCCGAGCGCCTGCCGAAGCGCGATCTCGACGAGGTCGACGCCGACCGCATGACGCACGAGATCGGCCATCTGGCCTCCGGGTATGCGCGCGGCGACCTCGACGACCACGACGTCGCCTTCGGGCGAGGCGATGAGCTGAGGGAACGCAATGCCGTCGCGAAGCCCGAGGGCGCGAACCGAATCGACGGCGATCCGCTCGGCCCTCACGAGTTGGTCGTCCGGGATCGAAGGCGGGAAGACATGCATCCAGCCGACGCCGAAGCCGATACCCGGGGGACGAAGGCGGTCCGAGAGCGTGAGGCAAGAAGCCTCTCCATCCCGCGCGATCACGATCCCGTTCATCTCGATGCCCTCGACGAACGCCTCGACGAGAGCCTCGTTCGTCGGCGACTCGGCGAGAGCCTCGGAGAGGTTCCGGTAAAGCTCGTCGGCCGTTTCGAGGCGGAAGACCGCGCGCTGGCCGCCCGAGTCGACCGGCTTCAGGACGGCAGGGAGTCCGGACACCTCGAGCGCGGCAACCCCATCCTGCTCCGACCGGACGAGGGCGAACGGAGGCTGGGGGACGCCGGCGGCGGCGAGCGCGTTCCGCATGGCCAGCTTGTGGGTCATCCGTTCGGCGGTCTCAGTTCCGATTCCTGGGAGTCCGAGCGCCTCCGCCACCGCGGCGACGACCGGCACCGCGCGGTCGGCGGAGACCGTGAGCACTCCGTCGACTCCGTGCCGGCGCGCGACCTCGGTGACCGCGGCTACGTCCATGAAATCCACGACCTCCGGGACGTCGGCCACGCCGAGGCCAGGCGCCTGAGCATTACGGTCTACGGCGACGACCCGGAGGCCTCGGCCTCGCGCGTGCTCGATCGCGCGCCGCTGGTGACGCCCCGCGCCGACGAAGAGGACGGTCTTCACGGGCGCCGATGCTAACTGGCGTCGCTAGTAGCGAACGCCGCCCGCCGGCAACAGCCAGGGCGAGAGGCGTTCCCAGCGCGAGATGGCGCAACCATCCTCGCGGCTGAACGTCGCCCAGACCCGCTTGCCGGCGACGGTTCCGACGACCCGCGCGACCTGCGGTCCGCCGTAGATCTGCGTGCACGCGACGTTGGGCGGGGTCGACGCGAAGAGCTTCATCCCGCCTGCCGCGAGACGGCGGCATGCAATGGCCGGGCGAGGAAGCGTTCCGCGTGCGGGGTTGCAACGGAGCGTCCAGGTATCGCGACTTGCGGTCCTCGACCCGTCCTCCCAGTACGTGACTGTCAGCGAGGTGCCGGATGACACTCCGGCTGATACGGAGGCACAGGCGCCAAGCGTGGCGGCCGTGAGTAACAGGATGGCTAGTCCGCGCATCGCGTCCAGGGTACTCCGCCATGAGCGCCGAACGTCACGTTCCTAACGGGATGCATACACGCGCTACAAGACTAGACTCGCCGGCGTGCCACTGAGCGGGAAGCGGATCGTCATCACCGGAGGGGCCGGGTTCATCGGCACGACGCTCGCACGGCGTCTTGTCGACGCGAACGAGATCGTCGCGCTGGACAACCTCCATCGGGACGCGCTCGGAGGCACGAGTCTCGCCGAGCATCCGAGCTTCCACTTCGTCCAGGCCGACGTCCTCGATTTCGAGCGTCTTGCGGAGCTCGTGAGAGGGGCGACGCACGTCGTCCATTGCGCAGGAATCGCGGGCGTCGACACCGTCCTCGAAAGCCCGGTCCGCACGATGCGGGTCAACGTCATCGGCACCTACAACGTGCTCGAGGCCGCGCTCGCCTCGCGCGACACAGTCGAGCGCCTCGTGGACTTTTCGACGAGCGAGGTGTTCGGGCAGCACGCGTTCAACGTGCAGGAAGCCCATGTGACGACGATCGGCTCGGTCGGCGAAGCGCGCTGGACGTACGCCGTCTCCAAGCTCGCCGGCGAGCATATGGCGCACGCGTACCACGCCGAGATGGACTTGCCCACGACGTCTGTGCGCCCGTTCAACGTCTACGGGCCGGGGCAGATCGGAGGCGGCGCCATCCGGGCCTTCATCGAGGCCGCACTGGAGGGACGCGACCTCACGATCCACGGGGACGGCTCGCAGATTCGCGCGTGGTGCTACGTCGACGACATGGTGGACGGGGCACTGCTCGCGCTCGAGCACCCGAGCGCGGTCGGCGAGAGCTTCAACATCGGCAACGCGCGCTCCGCGGTGACGATCCACGATCTCGCCCAACGGGTGAAGCGCCTGACGGGCTGTCCCGGCGAGATCGTCTCTCAGCCGTTGCACTACGTGGACGTGGAGCTGCGGATCCCGAACATCGACAAGGCGCGCACGCTCCTCGGGTTCGAGGCGAAGGTCGATCTCGACGAGGGGCTCGAGCGCACTATTGCCTGGTACCGCGAGAAGCTCGGGGCGCCCACGACGTGAGCGAACCGATCCGGCTAGCGCGGCCCGATGTAGGCGCCGAGGAGCTGGCTGCGATAGCGGAGGTGGTCGAGACCGGACAGCTCACCATGGGCCCGAAGGTGGGCGAGCTCGAGACCGCGCTCGCCGCTGCAGTGGGTACGGCTCACGTAGCGGCCGTGTCCTCGGGAACAGCGGCGCTGCACCTCGCGCTGCTCGCGCTCGAGATCGGCTCGGGAGACGAGGTCATCGTCCCCGCGTACACGTTTCCCGCAACTGCGAACGTCGT
>JBBDMN010000217.1:0-2768 GCA_040878305.1 Gaiellaceae bacterium | reverse complement strand
GACGAACCGGCAACGGTGGAACTTGATGGCGATCGGGTTAGATGGTTGATGCCATTAGATCGCCGTCTCCGGGGCGTGAGCTGGCCGCTCGGGGTCGCGACGCGCACGCCCGGTGCGGTGCCGCGCAGCGGCTCTGCACCGGGCGGAAGCGGCTCCGACGCGCGAGATCGTGGCATCAATCATCTAAAGCCCCTCGATGCGGGACGCTCCGACGATGGCCTCGTCGCCGCCGGCCAGCCGGACGAGCGCCTTCCCCTTGCCGTCGTAATCCGGCGACCAGACGATCAGGGTCGCGTCCTCGCCGTGGACCTGGCACGAGCGCCCGTCCTCGTCGGCGAGCCCGCGCCAGAAGCGGACGAACGGGTTCTCCTCCCACTCGCGGCCGATCGTCGTCTCGTCGGTGTGCCCCGGGAGGACACGAACCTCGTGCGAAAGCTTCATCAGGATGTCCATCACGGATTGTCTGACCTCGTCTGCCGGCCCGCCGCCCACGGCGTCCTTGAAGAGCGTGTCGCCGGTAAAGCAGAGCTCGTCGTTGACGAGGAACGAGACACCGTCGTCCGAGTGTCCGGGGGTCGCGAGTGACTCCACTCGTAGCCCGCCCGTCTCGACCGCGCCTGTCGTGATCTCGAGTCCGAAACGCGCGACGAGCTCGTCGTTGCCGGCGACGTGATCGGCGTGGCGGTGGGTCAGGAGAAGGTGGGTCGGCGTTAGACCCTCGCGCTCGACGGCAGCGAGAAGCGGCTCGAGCGGCGCCCCGCTGTCGACGAACACGGCGCCTCCACCCGCGTCGTCCGCGAGGAGGTAGGCGTTCGAGAGCCAGGAGGGGTGCAGGCTTCGTTCGACGAGCATCGCTCTCGGGATCGTACGGAAGTCGAGGCCCGCTGCGCGATCGTCACGCGTTTGTTTGTGTGGCACGTGGGCCGGGTAGCTCCGTATAGGATCGGCACTCGTATGCGTCGAACAGCTCTCGCCCTCACCGTCGCAACACTCGCCTTGGCCGCCGGATTCGCGCTCGCAGGCTGCGGAGGAGAAGAAGAGGCGAGCCCGACTCCGGACACGATCACCGGCACGGTGACGGATACCACCGACACGGAGACGACCGAGACGACCGAGACGACGGAAACCGAGACGACCGAAACGACCGAAACGGAGACGACGACCACCGAGCCGGCTACGGACGGCGATCCCGTCGCAGGCAAAGCGGTCTTCCTCGGCGCATCCGGTTGCGGGTCCTGCCACACGCTGGCCGACGCAGGTACGAGCGGCTCGATCGGGCCGAACCTCGACGAGGCGCAGCCGAGCGTCGAGCTCGCCGTCGATCGCGTGACGAACGGTCAGGGCGCGATGCCGTCGTTCTCGAGCACGCTCTCCGAGACCCAGATCGCGGACGTCGCCGCGTACGTGTCGAGCGCATCCGGCTAGCTCCGAGCAAGCTTTCTAAACTCTCGTTCGTGATCGATCTCAAGGCGGCCCGTGCCGACCCTGAAGCATTCCGCTCCGCTCTCGTCCGCAAGGGCGACGAGGCCGCGCGAATCTTTGACGAGCTGATCGCTGCCGACGCCCGCTGGCTCGAGCTCATCCCGCGGGTCGATGCTCTCCGCTCGCGGACGAAGCTCAAGGGGAAGCCGTCGCCGGAGGAGCTCGAGGAGCTCAAGCGGGTGAAGGTCGATCTCAAGCAGCTCGAGGACGAGCTCGCGGAGGCGGAGCGGAGCCGACAGGCGTTCCTCGACCGGGTGCCGAACCCACCCGATGTCTCGGCCGCCGACGGCTTCGCCGAGGAGGACGCGGTCGAGATCAGACGGGTCGGCGAGCCGCCGTCGTTCGACTTCCCGGCTCAGGATCACGTCGACCTCGCGCAGATCCACGGCTGGATCGATCTCGAGCGCGCGGCGCGCGTCTCGGGCTCGCGGTTCGTGTACCGGATCGGCGACGTCGCGCTCCTCGAGCTCGCCCTCTACCGGTTCGCGATCGACCGGCTCGGGCAGAAGGGGTTCGTGCCCGTGCTACCCCCGGTGCTCGTCCGCGAGGAGGCGATGTACGGCACTGGCTTCTTCCCCACGGACGAGGTGAACATCTACGCGGTCGAACGGGACGATCTGTACCTCGTCGGCACCTCAGAGGTCTCGCTGGCGGCACTGCACATGGGTGAGATCCTCGACGACCTTCCGCTCCGGTACGCCGGCTACTCGACCTGCTTCCGCCGCGAGGCGGGCGCAGCCGGGAAGGACTCGCGCGGGATGTTCCGCGTTCATCAGTTCGACAAGGTCGAGATGTTCGTATTCACGACCCCGGAGGCGTCGCGCGACGAGCACGAGCGGCTGCTGGCGATCGAGGAGGAGCTCATCCAGGAGCTCGACGTCCCCTACCGCGTCGTCAACATCGCCGCCGGCGACCTCGGCGCCTCCGCCGCGAAGAAGTACGACATCGAGGCCTGGTTCCCCGGCCAGGAGCGCTGGCGCGAGATCACCTCGACCTCGAACACGACCGACTTCCAGGCACGCCGCCTCGAGATCCGCCACCGGCGCGGAGACGGGAATCTCGAGAACGTGCACACGTTGAACGGGACCGCCGTCACTGCGCGCGCGATGATCGCGCTGCTGGAGAACTTCCAGGACGAGGGCGGGTCGGTCTCGGTACCGCGCGTACTCTGGGAGTTCGGCGCCCCCGAGCGCCTCGGCGGCGTCAAGTCTCCCGCGTAGCGGGGCTACGATCCGCGTCGGCGGGGTGCCGGAGCGGTCGAACGGGGCGGTCTTGAAAACCGTTGG
>JBBDMN010000216.1:0-2780 GCA_040878305.1 Gaiellaceae bacterium | reverse complement strand
GGATGATCTGGACGACCTTCTGGTGGACGCGCCAGCCGAGCGGCAGGAACGTCCACACACCTGCGCTCACCTGGCGGATATAGCCGCCGCGAACGAGCAGCCTGTGCGAGACCGCTTCGGCGTCCGCGGGCGCCTCGCGCAGCGTGGGAATGAACAGCTCTGACTGGCGGGCAACCATCGCGAGAGCCTAGATCAACGTCTCGTAGGGGCGAGATTCATCTCGCCCTCGTTGGCGGGCGACAAACATGTCGCGCCTAGTCGAGCGGTATGAGGCTCGCCTCGGCCATAGCGAGCGCGGCCGGCTTCGCCATCTTGAGGCGCTTCGGACGCTGCATCCCGTCCCCGAGCCAGCGGTCGATCTCGGAGAAGAGCTCGTCGACGAGGATCTCCGAGGGCACCTTCTTGAGAACCCGCCCATGCGCATAGATGAACCCAACGTCGCGGCCGCCGGCGATCCCGAAGTCCGCATCGCCTGCCTCCCCGGGCCCATTTACTGCGCAACCCATCACCGCGACCTCGAATGCCTGCGGGTAGTCGCGCAACCGCGCCTCCACCACATGCGCGAGGCTCTCTACGCCGACGTTGTCGCGGCCGCAGGAGGGGCACGCGATCATCACCGGCCCCCGCTCGCGCAACCCGAGCGCTTTCAGGATCTCCCAGGCGACCTCGATCTCCCTGACCGGGTCGGCGGTGAGCGAGACTCGCAGCGTGTCACCGATTCCGTCCGCGAGCAGAGAGCCGATCCCGACCGCGCTTTTGATCCCGCCGGCGAACTCGGTTCCCGCCTCGGTGACGCCGAGGTGAAGCGGGTACGGAACCTTCGCCGCGAGCATGCGGTAGGCGCGGATCATCGTGGGCACGTGCGTCGCCTTGACCGAGATCTTGAAGTCGCGGTACTCGAGCCGCTCGAGCAGCTCGACCTCCTCGAGGGCAGCGGCGACGAGCGCCTCGGCCTGATCCTGCTGGGCGAGACCGTGGAGGTGCTTCGGGAGCGAGCCTGAGTTCGCGCCGATCCGCATCGGGATCCCGGAGCGCTTCGCCGCGGTTACCACTTGCTCGACCTTGTCCGGCCCACCGATGTTCCCCGGATTGATCCGTACCGCGGCGACTCCCGCGTCGATCGCCTTGAGCGCGAGCGAGGCGTTGAAGTGGATGTCCGCGATCACCGGGATCGGCGAGAGCCGGACGATCATCGGGAGCGCGGCGGCGTCCTCGTTCTTGGGGACGGCGACGCGGACGACCTCGCAGCCCGCGGAGGCGAGCGCAGCGATCTGCGCCGTCGTCGCGGGGACGTCGTGCGTCTTCGTCAGCGTCATCGACTGCACGACGACCGGCGCCCCGCCGCCGAGGGGCACGCCTCCGACGCGAATCTGCACCTCGCTGGCCACGACTAGAGGGTAGCCCGCGGCCTCAGGAGAGTCGGCCGATGTCGTTCGAGAGCCCGACGAAGAAGAGCAGCAGCACGACTCCAAGTCCGACGACGGACGCGCGCTCGTAGATCTCCCGTTTCAGGAATCTCCCGCGTGCTCCTTCGATCAGCGAGAACAGGAGGTGGCCGCCATCGAGCGGCAACAGCGGCAGCAGGTTGAGCAGGGCGAGCGAGAGTGAGATGAGGGCGAGCACCGACAGGTAGCTCTCGGCGCCCCGTTCCACCGCATCCGACGAGGCCTGCGTGATGCCGATCGGGCTCGAGACGTTCTCGCGCCCCTCCCCGGTCGCGAGCCGGCCGAGCGCAAAGACGATCTCCTTCGTCACGAGGCCTGTTACCTCGAACGCCCTCCCCACGGCCGCTATGGGCGGAAGCCCCGTCCCTTCGAGACCGAATCCGAGGCGGTAGACGCCCTCGGTCGTCTTCGCCCTCACCGGGCCGAGGTCGACCTCCTTCCCGCTCCGGATCACCGTCACGACGAGCGGCCTGCCGTTCGAGCCGGAGATGACTTTCGGGATGTCCGAGGCCGTGACCGTCTGGTCGTCGATGGCGACGACACGGTCGCCCGGGCGGAGCCCGACCGAGGCTGCGGGAGAATCGGGAAGCACCGCGGCGACCGTTCGCGTCGCCTGGCCGCTGCCTGTCATGAAAAGGAACGCGAAGAGGACGACAGCGAGGACGATGTTCGCGGCGGGGCCCGCAGCGATGGCGATGAGCCGCTTCCAGGTCGGCGCCTTCCAGTAGGCGTCCGGACCCAGTCCGTCGCGAAGCTCGGTCAGACCCTTCTCGGCCGCAGCCTGAGCACCCGGAGAGAGCTTTTGCCCGGACAGCGCCTGCTCGAAGTCGTCGAGCTCCGCGAGCGCGGCCCCGAGATCGTCTCCCGCAAGCGCCCGCTGGACGCGATCGGCGGCCCCTGCGAGCGTCGGAACCTCCGAAACCGCCCTCTCGAAACGCCGCTCGGCATCGTGCGGAACGGGCCGGTGCATGCCTGGGATGGATACGAAGCCTCCGAGCGGGATCGTCCCGATCCCATACTCGATCCCATTCTTCTTCATCTTGACGAGCGGCGGCGGGAAGCCGATGTAGAACTTGCGCGGCCGCAACCCAACCGCGAGCGACACGAAGAAGTGCCCGGCCTCATGGATGAGGATCAGGAGCCCCAACCCGAGAATGGCGATCGCGATACTCACGCGCGCCCCTCGCCGGCTCCGACTCCCGCCGGGCCCAGCCAATAGACACTTCCGGCTCCGCCGGAGCCTGACACCGCTCGCGCTACGGGGCTCTCCGGGCCCGTATTACCCATACTGTGCCCTCCGGCCCCGCACCGCGAGCGGCGCCCGAGGAACGCGCG
>JBBDMN010000215.1:0-15508 GCA_040878305.1 Gaiellaceae bacterium | reverse complement strand
GGACAGGACGGATGTTTGCGATGGAGCACTTCGCCGTCGAGGCCGACCTGATCACGGTCGCGAAGTCGATCGCCGGCGGTCTCCCGCTCTCCGGCGTCATCGGCCGGGCCGAGATCATGGACGACGCGCACTCGGGTGCAATCGGGGGGACGTTCATCGGCAACCCCGTCGCCCTCGCCGCGGCGGGCGCGGTGCTCGACGTCTTCGAGGAAGAGCAGCTCGTCGACCGAGCCGAAGCCGTCGGCGATGTCGTCCGTGCGCGGATGCTCCAGTGGCAGGAGCGCTGGCCCCGCATCGGCGACGTGAGGGGTCTTGGGGCGATGCTTGCGATAGAGCTGGTCAACGATCCGGAGACGAAGGCGCCGGCGCCCGATCTCACCGCCGCGGTCATCGACCAGGCCCTTCGGCGCGGTCTCATCCTGCTCAAGGCGGGCGTCCAAGGAAACTGCATCCGGGTGCTCTGCCCGCTGACGATCTCGGACGGCGAGCTCGAAGAGGGGCTCGACGTCTGGGAAGAGGCGCTTGCGGCCGTGCTCGGCTAGCACTCGGTATCCATACTCGGCAAGACTTCCGGCATGACGACGTGTAGCGCGTGCGGCGCCCCGCTTCCGAAGGAAGCCCGCTTCTGCCCGGCCTGCGGCGCGGCCATCGAAGCTGCCGTGCTGGCCACGGAGGAGCGCAAGCTCGCAACCGTCGTCTTTGCCGATCTGGTCGGCTCGACCGAGCTGGCCGACAGCCAGGACCCGGAGCGCGTGCGAGCGAGGCTCGACCGCTTCTACGACACAATGGCGGCGGAGATCGAGCGCACCGGCGGAACGATCGAGAAGTTCGCGGGGGACTCGGTGATGGCGGCATACGGCGCTCCGACCGCGCTCGAAGACCACGCGGAGCGAGCTCTGCACGCGGCGCTCGCGATGCAGCGACGGCTCGCCGAGGTCTTCGGGGACGAGCTTCAGCTTCGCATCGGCGTCAACACCGGAGAGGTAGTCGTAGGGCAGGCGCGGGAGTCGAGCTCGTTCGTCACAGGCGACGCCGTCAACGTCGGCGCCCGCCTCGAGCAGGCGGCGGAGCCGGGAGAGGTCCTGGCCGGCGAGCGAACCGTCGCGTCCGCCCGGGGTGCTTTCGAGTTCGGCGAGCCCCGGGTCGTGGAGGCGAAAGGGAAGCCGGGCGGCCTCTCGTGCAGGCCGGTCCTACGCGCGCTCAGCCTCACGCGCCCGCGCGGAGTGGGAGGCCTGCGGCGGGTGTTCGTCGGTCGAGAGAGCGAGCTCGATCTCCTGCGCGCGACCTTCAGGCGTTCCGTTGCCCAGAGGGAGCCGCACCTGGTGACCATTGTCGGCGAGCCGGGTGTAGGCAAGACCAGGCTCGTCCAGGAGCTCTGGGGGGTGCTCTCCGAAGAGGATCCGGCTCCCGTCCACCGCACCGGCCGCTGCCTGCCCTACGGCGACGGAATCACCTACTGGCCGCTTGGCGAGGTGCTGAAAGAGCATTTCGGCATCCTCGACAGCGATTCGCCGGACGAGGTGAGGCGGCGACTGGGAGAACGAGAGATCCTCGGGCTCGCCCTCGGTCTCGACGTCGCGAGCGGGCTGCATCCGATCGACGCGCGCGAGCGGCTGCACGAGACCGCGGTCCAGTTCGTGGAGGAGCTCGCTGCCGAGCGTCCCGCCGTGACGCTCGTCGAGGACATCCACTGGGCCGAGGACGACCTGCTCGATCTTCTCGAGCGCATCGCCCGAGATGTGCACGCGCCGGTCGTCCTGCTCGCGACCGCTCGTCCGGAGCTTCTCGATCGCCGCCCGACGTGGGGCGCTGGCCGGAGAAACGCGGCCACGATCTGGCTCGACCCTCTCCCGGAGCACGAGACCTCGCGCCTGCTGGACGAGCTACTCGCCGTGGAGCTGCCTTCCGAGCTTCGGGAGCTCGTCGTGCGGAGAGCCGAGGGGAACCCCTTCTTCGTCGAAGAGCTCGTCGGCGAGCTCCTCGACGCCGGAGTGCTCGAGCGGAAAGACGGCGAATGGACGATCGGCGAGCGCCAGCCCGGGTTCACTGTGCCCGACACGGTGCACGCGGTTCTGTCCGCGCGGATGGACCGGCTTCCGGCGACAGAGAAAGCCGCGCTCCAGGCGGCCTCCGTCGTCGGGCGTGTTTTTTGGACGCGCCCGGTCGTCCACCTGCTGGACGGAGAGGAGCCGGACTTCGATCTTCTCGAGGAGCGCGATTTCGTCCAGCGCAGCGGCGGGTCGTCGATGGCCGGGGAGCGCGAGTACGCGGTCAAGCACGCCCTGACGCGCGAGGTGGCCTACGGGAGCATTCCGAAAGCCCGTCGCGGTCGTCTGCACGCCGCCTTCGCGGACTGGCTCGAGCGCAACGATCGGGCGAAGGACGAGCACGCCTCCCTCCTCGCCTACCACTACTCCGAGGCCGTTCGTCCGGAGGACGCCGACCTCGTCTGGGCAGGCTCCGAGCGTGAGCTCGACGGGCTCCGTGCGCGAGCAGTCTCCTGGCTTCGCCGGGCGGGTGAGCTGGCCAGAGGTCGCTACGAGATGGAGGAGGCGGTCGAGCTCTTCACCCGCGGGATCCCCCTGTGCGAGGACGAGTACGAGCGCGCGCAGCTCTGGCGCGAGGTCGGGAAGACGCAGGCCTATCGCTACGACGGCGACGCGATGCGGAGCGCGCTGCTCCGATCGCTCGAGGGGCCTCTCGACGATGCCGAGCGCGCCGACACGTACGCATTCCTCGCCTTCCAGGCCTCGATTCGCTCAGCCATGTGGTCGATCCGGCTCAACCGGGACCTGATCGAAGAGTGGGTGGTACGCGCGCTCGAGCTCGCAGCAGACGGGAGCGACGCGCAGGTGCGGGCTCTCGTCGCCCGGGCGAACATCGAGCCGGCAGAGGTTTCGGACGAGGACCTCGAGCAAGTGGGGGCGCTTGCCGAGGCGCTGGGAGACGGACAGCTTCGCTCGCACGTGTTCGGCGCGCGGAGCGGCGCCGCGTTCGAGCGGCGGCGCTTTCACGAGGCTGCTGCGTGGAGCGAGAGGCGGCTGGAGCTCCTGTCCGACGTGGACGATCCCGATCAGCTCTGCGAGGCCTACGAGTCCGGTGTGCCCGCCACCCTCGCCGTCGGCCGTGTTCGCGAGGCGCGGCGCCTGGCCGACCTGCACCGGGAGCTGTCGCGACGCCTCTCGGCGCACCACCAGCTGCACGCCGTCTCGCTCCCGCTGGAGATCGGCGACGCTCTGGGTGACTGGGAGGCACTTGCGGCGGAGACCGACGAGGTCGTGGACGCCGTCGCGAGAAACCTGGCCACGCCCTGCGTCCGCAACTCGCGCGGTCTTCTGCTGCTGGCCCTCTCTCACCTGTCTCTCGGCGACGAGACACGCGCCCTCGAGCTCGAGCAGGAAGCCGAGCGCATCGCCGGACAGGGATACGACACCTATCTGAGCGGACCTCGTATTCGAATCGCCCTCGCAAGGGGCGATCGAGCATCGGCCGAGGCTCTTGCGGAGCTGCCTGTCGAGCGCTCGTTTGTCTGGGGGCCTGCCGTCTTCTCGGCGCGGCTCGACGTCCTGGTGGCGCTCGGACAGCACGACTGGATCGAGCGCGAGGCTCCGTCGCTGCTTCAGCAGGGCACGCTGCTCGAGCCGTTCGCGCTCCGCGCTCTTGGCGCGGCTCGGCACGACGACGAGCTCCTGGAGCAGGCGGAGAAGCGCTTCCGCGATCTCGGCCTCGACTGGCATAGGACGCAGACTGAGCGGCTGCTTGCGGGTATCTAGAACTCGAGTCCTGAGCGGCGCTCGTGGCGCTCGAGTGCAAGCTCGATCAGCCGATCGAGCAGCTCGCCGTACGGGATTCCCGACGCTTCGAAGAGCTTCGCGTAGACGCTTGTTGCCGTGAATCCCGGGATCGTGTTGATCTCGTTGACGACGACCTCACTGTCGGGCCGGACGAACAGGTCGATCCGAGCCATCCCCTCGCACTCCGTAGCCACGAAGGATTCGACGGCGATGCTGCGGACACGCTCTCTCGTCTCCGGCGGGACTCGAGCCGGAATGACGAGCTCCATCCCACCCTCGTCGTACTTGGCCGAGTAGTCGTACCACTCGGCGTGCGGCACGATCTCGCCTACCTGGGACGCGATCGGATCGCGGTTCCCGAGCACGCCGCACTCGACCTCGATCCCGTCGAGGAGCTCCTCGATCAGCACCTTGTCGTCGTGCCTGCGTGCGAGAGCGACAGCGGGTTCGAGCTCCTCCTCGTCCAGCACCTTGGAGATCCCGACCGATGAGCCGAGCCGTGCAGGCTTGACGAACACGGGATACGAGAAGGGGTGGTGCGGCGGATCGCCATCGCGGAGCGTCACGTTCCGGGCGACCGGGATGCCGCGGTCTCGCAGGACGGCCTTGAAGAGATCCTTGTCCATGCAGAGCGCCGACGCCGCGACACCGGCTCCGACGTAGGGGATGCCGGCGAGCTCCAGGAGCCCCTGGACGGTGCCGTCTTCGCCGAAGGGGCCGTGGAGGATCGGAAGCACTACGTCAACGCGGCTGAGCTCTGCAGCCGGTGCGGAATTTGCGACGACGGGCAAGGTCTCGACACTGGAGCCCTCATCCGCCGGGGACAGGCTCTGCCTGTCTCCGGCGTTAGCGATTTCCCAGCGTCCGCTGCGAGCGATCTCGATCGAAGTCGTCTCGTAGCGCTCAGGATCGAGCGCCTCGACGACGGAACGGGCGGAAGCGATCGAGATCTCGTGCTCGCTCGAACGCCCGCCCGCGATGACCGCGACGCGGATGCGCGAGCTCACGGCGTTGGCGTCGTCGTGTCGGTCGTCGTGTCGCCGGTGAACCGTCCGACGAAGAGCCTGACGACCGAGTCCGGCTTCGCCTGGTTCCCAGCTGCGGGATCCTGGCCGAGGACGATGCCGTCGGAGTCGGGATCGTCGGTGTCCTCGAAGACGACCTGGGTGCGAAAGCCCGCGTTCTCGAGCGTTGTCTGCGCAATCGTCACGTCGAACGTCGTCACGTCGGGAACGGCCAAGGTGGAGGGGCCCGTCGAGACCGAGAGAGTGACCGTCGATCCCTTCGAGCTCGACGAGCCAGCGTCCGGATCCTGGTCGAAGACGGTGCCACTTGGGAGATCGGAAGCGCCGTCGACCCGGACCACTCCGAATCCGTCGCGCTGCAGCTCCGCTGCGGCCTCGTCGTACGGGATCCCGATGACGTTCGGGACCGTGACCGGCCTCGGTCCCTTGGAGACGTTGATCCGAACCCGCGTCCCCTCGACGACGACGGTTCCCGCATCCAGCGATTGGGCGGTCACGGTGCCTTCGTCTCGTTCGGAGTTGACCAAGACGACCTGTACATCGAGGCCTACTTGGGTCAGCTCCTGGACGGCGGAGTCGCGGCTCTGACCGACGACCGTCGGGACGGTCACCCGCGGTTTGCCGGACGACACCTCGATCGAGACGATGTCTTCGTTGTCGACGCGTGTTCCGGCTGCAGGGTCTTGCGAGACGACGTATCCCTCCTCGACGTCGGAGCTCGACACCTGTCGGACCCGTGACACGAGACCCTTGCCGGCGATGTCGTTCTCGGCCTGCGCTTGCCGGATTCCCACGACGTAAGGGACGGCGACCGTCTCGTCGCCTTGGAACTGGCTCGCGATCGTGTCGTAGAGCAGGAATCCGCCGATGAGAAGCGCGAGCAGCGCCCCCGCCCCGACGAGCCAGGGCCAGACCGGACGGCGGCGGCGACGCGTCGGGTCGAATTGAGGTGGATAGCCGGGGCCGCCTGAGCGCGTGCGGCGCACCACCTGAGTCTCGGCCGTCGAGTCGATCGCCCGCCCGCCGCCGAGCACGATGGTCGCGGCCTCCGCCGTCTCGTCCGGGACATGGCCACCGTGGGCGACGGTCTCGAGGTCGGCGTCCATGGCCGCGGCCGACTGATAGCGCTCAGCCGGCTCTTTGGAAAGAGCCCGCAGGACGACGAGATCGAGGTCGTCCGGCACCTCGGCTCGGAGCTCCGACGGTGCGTCCGGCACCTCGGACAGATGCTTCATCGCGATCTCGACAGGCGTCTCGCCGGAGAAGGGAACGCTTGCGGTGAGGAGCTCGAAGAGCACGATGCCAGTCGAGTAGAGATCCGAGGTCTGGTCGACCGGGGCGCCGCGCGCCTGCTCCGGGGAGAGGTACTGCGCGGTCCCGATAATCGCGCCCTCCTCCGTCATCTGGCTCGCCCCGGCGCGAGCGATCCCGAAGTCGGTCACCTTGACGACGCCCTCGGGGTCGACGATCACGTTGTGCGGCTTGATGTCGCGGTGGATGACGCCGTTTCGGTGCGCGTAACGGAGCGCGGCGAGTATCTGGCGGGTGTAGGCGATGGCGACCGGGATCGGGCACGGGCCGCGACTCCGGATGAGCTCCTTCAGCGTCCGGCCCTCGACGTACTCCATGACGATGAAGTACGAGCCGTCCGTCTCCCCGCGATCGAAGATCGAGACGATGTTCGGATGCGATAGCCCTGCCGCGTGGGTCGCCTCACGCCGGAAGCGCTCGACGAACTGGTCGTCGTTCGCATACCGCTCGTGCAGGATCTTGACCGCCACGCGGCGACCGAGCTCCTGGTCCTCCGCGAGGTAGACGTCGGCCATCCCTCCACCCCCGAGCTTGCGGGTGACGCGGTAGCGCCCGGCGAAGAGACTTCCGGTGAGGGTGTTCTGGGTAGCCATGGATTTCCTAGATGCTTGATCGGAAATTGTCGCGCAGCCGGGGGCGGTCACGACCAAGCCGGGCGACGCACTCACTCGTCGTGCAGGCTGGTGAGCCTGTGCGGCGAGGGAGGGTGGCGATCCGGCGCTGTGTCGTGGCCGTCATCCGGCCCGCCGTGAATTTCCGATCAAGCATCTACAGGTTAGGGATTCTCCGTCCTACGCAGGATTGCCTCCATTACGGCGCGCGCGATCGGGGCGGCCGTCGCGCCCCCCGTTCCCGACTGATTCTGCAGAACCACGGCGATGGCGACCTCGGGCGGGGACTCGTCGTCGGGCCCCGCGAACGCGATGAACCACGTCGTGTTCGCCCCCGGGACACCCGTCTCACCGGTTCCGGTCTTGCCTCCGACCGAGTAGCCGGAGATCTGCGCGGCGGTACCGGTGCCGCCGGCGACCGCGAGCCGCATCATCTGTGCGATGGCGTCTGCGGTGTCCTTGCTCACGGCCTGCCGGACGAGCGACGGGCGCTGTCGGAGGACGACCTTTCCGCCAGGTGCGACGATCCTTGCGACCGCCTGGGACTCCATCAGTCTTCCGCCGACCGCGATCGCACCGGCCACCCTCGCCATCTGCAGTGGCGTCACCAGCATCCGCTCCTGCCCGAAAGCCATTCGCCCGGCGTCCACGTTCGAGTCGACCTTCGGGTAGTAGAGCTTTCCCTCG
The DNA here is from genome assembly GCA_040878305.1 of Gaiellaceae bacterium. GTDB lineage: Bacteria > Actinomycetota > Thermoleophilia > Gaiellales > Gaiellaceae > GMQP-bins7. The sequence continues at coordinate 8,080 of JBBDMN010000215.1, read as the reverse complement.
TCGTACAGCCCGCTCGGCTCGCGCTCGTCGGCGGGCGTCTCGAGCGGAGGATCCTCGTAGAAGCCGAAGAGCTTGGCTGTGTCCAGGATGCGCTTCGCTCCGAGCTCCTTGCCGATGTTGCAGAACACCGAGTTCACCGAGTTGACGAGCGCGCTCTCGAGGTCGATCGTCCCGAATGGGGAGGTGGTGTCGAAGTTGTTCACGCGCTTTCCGTAGACCGTGCAGTAGCCAGGGTCGACGAACGACGACTCGGGCTTGAACTTGCGCGACTCGAGTGCTGCTGCCGTAGTGATCACCTTGAAGGTGGAGCCCGGCACGAACAACCCCGCGCTCGCGCGGTTGACGAGTGCGGCGGCGGGCTCACAGTCAGCCGTGATGCGCGAGATCTCGTCAAATCTCTCCTCGACGAGGTTCGGATCGAAGCTCGGAGTGGAAGCCATCACCAAGACCTTCCCCGTTCTCGGGTCGAGCGCGACGACTGCTCCGCACTGCGCCCCGAGCTCGTCGAGTGCGACCTGCTGGGCGTCGAGGTCGATGTTCGTGACGATGTCGTTCCCCTCGATCGCCTTCCCCCTGATCTCGTCGAACGCCTTGTCCACGAGGGTCGAGAGATTGGCGTTCGAGGCGGTGAGATAGTCGTTGAGCGACCGCTCGAGACCCGTGCGCGAGCGCCCGACCGTCGAGTAACCGACGAGGTGCGCTGTCAGCGAGCCCTGTGGGTAGCGGCGGAAGAAGAGCGTTCGCCGATCGACCTTGCGCTCGACGTTCCGAGCCAGGCGTTTCCGCGGCTGCCCGGAGAAGATGAGTCCGCGGTCGACCGAGAACTCGGCGACTCGTTTGATCGCGTTGTCCTGGCGGTCGGCGAGCCCAGGGGCGGCCCACGCCTGCCAGTACGTCGTCATCACGACGAGGATGCCGATGAGCGCGAGAGAGACGTAGGTGAGTCTGACGATCTGCCTGTTCATGGGGGAGTGCTCGCGCGGTTGGAGACGAGGAGGAGGCCCGCGAGGAGGATGAAGTTGGCGACGATGCTCGTGCCGCCGTACGAGACGAACGGGAGGGTAATCCCCGTCAGCGGAACGATACGGAGCACGCCTCCGACGATGACGAACGTCTGCAGCGCGAAGCCGAAGGTCAGACCGGCGGCTAGCAGCTTGGAGAAGCCGTCCTGGGCCCGCAGCGCGATCCGCATCCCGCGCACTACGAAGAGCATGTAGACGAGCAGGAGCGCTGCGGCTCCGATCAATCCGAGCTCCTGGGCGATCGCCGAGTAGATGAAGTCGGTGCGGAGGTATGGGATCAGCTCCGCGCCGTCCGGCGACTTGAAGATTCCCTCGGCGAGACCCGTTCCTCCGAACCCTCCGTTCCCGATCGAGTACAGGCTCTTTACGAGCTGGTACGACGCGCAGTCCTGCCGGAGCTCGAGCTGGCCGTTCAAAGCACAGAAAATGCGCTCCTCCGTCCACGGGTCGAGCCAGATCGTGACGCGCTCTTGGACGCGGTCGATCGCGCTATAGAGAAGTACAGCGCCACCCAGGAAGAGGGCGATCCCCGCTCCCACGTAGAGCGGCTTGCCGGTGGCGACGTAGAGCATCGCGAGGAAGATCCCGAAGTTGAGGAGCGCGCTGCCGAGGTCGTTCGTCTGGACGACGACGAGCATTGCGGCGCCCCAGATCGCGAGCAGAGGGCCGAAGTCCTTCAGACGACCCTGCGCGAGAACCTCGCGCTTCTCGCGCAGGTAGCCGGCGAGGAACAGGATCAGACAGATCTTTGCCAGCTCACCCGGCTGGAACTGGATCGGCCCCAGGTCGACCCAGAGCTTGACGCCGTTGACCCGCTCACCCAGCCCCGGAACCGAGGGCAAGAGGAGCAGCACGACCGCGGCGACGCCGAAGAGGTAGCGGTAGGACTCGAGGACGCGGTAGTCGTGGCGAAGCACGATCAGCGCTCCCGAGAGAGCTGCCACGCCGATCAGGACCCACATCGCTTGCCGCCCGCCGCTGTCCGAGTCGAGGCGGTAGTTCAGCACCAGTCCGAACGCGGTCAGAACCGCCGTGAGCGGGAGGAGCGCGCCGTCGGCGTACGGCACCGTTCGGCGCACGACGACGTGGGCGGCGAGGTAGAGACCGAGGAACAGGAACCCGTAGGTGAGTGCACTCGCGGACACCTCGGACTCGCGGGCGATGGTGACCGTGGCGAGAGCTGTGCCCGCGATCAGCGCGGCGACGAAGATGCCGAATAGCTCTCTGTTCCGCGCGGTCAACGCTTCACGAGCACGTAGAGAGCGAGGAGACCTAGGGCGAGGATCGCCGCGATGAGAAGCAGCGCAGCGAGCCGCCCGCCGGGCCCGGCGCCGTGGCGGCGGAGCGAGCTAGGTGCCACCTCACTGTCCGACGCGGCCATGGGCTCGTCCTCCACGATCGACGCGTCCGTTGTCTCGTCCAGCTCGTCCAGCTCGTCCGGCTCCTCCAGCTCGTCCTCGTGGGCGGACGTTGCCTCCGGTGTGGGCTGAGCTGCTTCGGCCTCGTCGTCGCCGAGCATCTCGAAGAGGACGACTGTGACGTTGTCCTCGCCCCCTCGCGCATTCGCGGCTGCTACCAGGGCATCGCCGGCGTCGGCCGGGTCGCCGCCCGCCGACTTGATCGCCGCTGCCACGTCCTCGTCCGAGAGCATGATCGAGAGTCCGTCCGAGCAGATGAGAAAGAGGTCACCAGGCTCGGCGTCGATCGTGAAACCGTCGACCTCGACGGTCGGCTCGGTTCCCAGCGCGCGCGTGATCGCAGAGCGCTGGGGATGCCGTTCCGCCTCCTCGGGCGTGAGCATCCCGCTCTCGACGAGCTCGGCGACCAGGGAGTGATCGGTGGTGACCTGCTCGAGCGAGCCGTCTCGAAGGAGGTACGCGCGGGAGTCGCCCACGTGCCCGATGGCGACCGTCCCGCCGGCGCCGTCGACGAGAGCCGCCGTCACGGTCGTTCCCATCCCGGCGGTCTTCGGATCGGCGTGCGAGCGCTCCCAGATTCGACGGTTGGCTTCGGTGATGAGTGCCGCGATTCCCTCTGCGCCGCGGGTCTCGCTGCCGGCTTCCTCGAGAGCCGCTGCAGCGAGCCCTGCCGCGATCTCGCCGGCTCGGGCGCCGCCCATGCCGTCGGCGACGGCGAAGAGCGGGGGCTCGCAGATGAACGCATCCTCGTTCCGGAGCCGCCGGCGCCCGGTGTCGGTGACCCCTGCTGCACGGCCGATCCTCATGCCTCGAGCCTGAGCTCCGTTTGCCCGACCCTGACGACGTCGCCGGCCTGCAGCCGTTCGGCGGTGACCCGTTCTCCGTTGACGAAGGTGCCGTTCGTCGAGCCGAGGTCCTCGACCCAGACGCCGTCGGAGCGCGGCTCTATGCGTGCGTGCCGAGCCGAGGCAAACTCGTCGTCGCCGAGCGGGATGCCGCTGTCCGCGTCCCTGCCCACGACCGTCACTGTCGAGATGTCGACCTTGCTTCCTCCGCGAAGGCCGGGCCCGTCGAGCACGAGGAAGCGCGCGGCCCGCACGTCCTCGGTCACTCCCAACTTCGCCCGCAGTCTCGCCGCCTCGGCCGCGCCGAGGACGATGCTCTCCTGGGGCGCGCCTCCGAGGTCTTTCGTCGCCGAGCGGACGACGAGGAGGATGAAGCCGTAGAGAAGGACGAGGAACACGATCTTCAGGATCAGGAGCGTCTCGTCGGTTGCGACCGCTTCGACGATCACGGCACCGCGCGCCCGAAGACGATCTCGGTCGATCCGAGCGTGATCTTGTCGCCGTCTCGGAGCCGCTCTCGCTCGATGCGTTTCCCGTTCACGACGGTCCCGTTCGTCGAGCCGAGGTCGACGATCCAGTAGGTCGCGCCCTCCTGGTGGAGCTCGGCGTGCTTGCGGGACACGTTGACGTCGGCGACATGGACGTCACAGGCACGGGAGCGGCCGAGAACGACTTGCGGCGAGGTGATCTCGTGCTTCCGGCCAGCGACCGTGAGCGTCACGACCTCGCGCTCGGGCGGCGGCGGCGGTGTCTCGACGGCCTCCGGAACCGGGACGGGAGCAGGTGGGCGGTAGATCATCGTCTGCGCGGGTTGCTCGAGTGGGAGCTCCGGCGGGGGCTTCTCCGCGACGGTGCCGGGGACGGCTTCGGCCGCGACGAGCCGGGTTGCGATTCCGAACTCGCCGACGGCCAGATCCTCGTCCGTCGTCACGAGCACGTTCGGAGCCGTAAGCAGCGCGTACTGCTCGCGCCGGGCGTGCTCGGCGAGGTACTCCTGGAGCTCACCCACGAGAGAGTCCTCGTACCCGCCGAACTGACGCCGATCCTGGGGGGAGAGGTAGACCGTGTACTCGTTCGGGACGTATACCCGCGAGACGGAGACCGTGCGATGGTCGTCCATCTCCTTCGCAAGCTTCCGCGCGAGCTCGATCGGCTGAACGTGCGTTCGAAATGCGCGGCCGAACACGCCCTCGAAGAGGCCCTCGATCCTGGACTCGATGCTGCGCAGCAAAGCCATGCTTCGGGGGTACCCGGCGGCGAGTTTAGATGGTTGATGCCACGATCTCGCGCGTCCGGATGCGCGATCTGGCGCGTCGGGGCCGATCGGCCAGCTCACGCCCCGGAGACGGCGATCTCATGGCATCAACCATCTAGCGGCCGGTTCCGGCAGCGATGACGCCTGCGATCGCCCATACGAGCGCGATCAGGAGGACGGCCCCGATGCCCGAACCTGTCGCGACCGCACCTGCGAGAAGCGCAGTTCCGCCGATGACGACCCCGTAGCGCGAGCGGCGCCGTGCCCACGGAAGGATCGCCGCCGCGATGGCCGCAATCATCGCCCCGGCGACGATGACCGGATGCAGCAAGAGCGCGTCCCGGACCGCGAGGCCGACCTCACCCGGTGAGTCGAGCGGGGTGATCCCGAGTTGCGCGGATCGTGCAGCGGCCAAGGGGAGATCCGCGCCGGACACGCCCGCCACCAGCACCGCAGAAAGCACGGCGAGGGCGGCCTGTGCGCCGCGTCGCACGAGACCCCTAGCCGGCTGAACGACGAGCGGTATCAGAGCGAGCAGCCCAAGCGGTGCGAGGAGTGGCCCAACGGCGAAGAGCAGGCCCAACCGGGCGTCGCGCCAGCACAGGGCGAGCCAGAGGAGAGCGAACGCGCCGTAGAGCACGGCTGCGCTCTCGGACACGTTGCCAAGGGGGAAGATCGGCGTCGCCAGGGCGATTGCGAGCCCAAGCGCCGGATTGAGCCAGGCGGCGGCCGCTGCTCCGAGGACGAGCGCGACGACGAGCATGGGCGGCCAGAACGGAAGCAAGGTCGCGCCGAGCAATGCCGTAGCCGCCGCGAGCACGACGGGAACCGCAAGCCGCGCGAGGAGCTGAGGCCTGGCTGCGACTGCGCTTTCCGGGCCGCGGCTGCGGCGGACAGGCTCGTCACCGGCGGGCGTGGCGCGGATCGCAGACCTGAGGTCCGAAGCGAATGCAGAGGCCCGCGGTCGCGCGCCGGGGGCGGGTGCAAGGGCACCGTCGATCGCAGCGAGTAGCCTGCGTGGGAGCTCACGCCGTTCCGTGGCGAGCGGGGGGGCGCCGACCTCGATCGCCCTCGCGACCTCCTGCAGCGGCACGCCCCAGAACGGATGCCTCCCCGCGAGCGACTCCCAAAGGAGAACGCCCACCGACCAGACGTCGCTCTCGGGGGTAGCATCGGCGCCGGCCAGGCGCTCGGGGGCGATGTACGCGAGTGTCCCGGGTACGTCTCCGACCGCGGTCAGGGTGTCTGCGCCGTCGAACTGGGCGAGCCCGAAGTCGAGCAGCCGCACAGCGATCTCGTCGTGGTCCTCGAGCAGGATGTTCGAGGGCTTCACGTCTCGGTGGACGATCCCGGTTCGGTGCGCATGCGCCAACGCATCGAGCACCTGAGCCGCAATCTCGACGGCATCCCCGTCGGAGAGCTCACCCGTTCGCATGGCCTCGCGCACGGTGCGACCCGCCACGTACTCGTACGCGATATAGACATGGCTCGAGTCGTGTCCGACGTCGTAGGCGCGAACGCAGCGTTCGTGACGAAGCCGGCGCGCTGCGAGCGCCTCCCGCTCGGCTCGTGCAGCCGCCTTGCCCTCGCGGGGGATGATCTTGAGGGCGATATCGAGACCGTTTCGCTCGTCGAGGGCGAGCCAGACGGAACCGGAACCGCCGCTCCCGAGCGGGCGGACCGGGCGGTAGCGGCCAAGGACGAGCTCTCGAGTGGAAGGGATCGCGACGGACGACACGGGTACCGGCCCTCTTGGCCACCGCGCCGAGAACTCCTTCGACTGCGGTGCCTGACACCGGCCCACGCAACCATGCGGCCTCCGCGGGTGCCGGTGTCAGACACCGTTCGGAGTGATGCGCTCCTGTGCCTCGTCTAGAGTGGCCCAGGGACGGGTGGCCTGTGACAACGCGCGACGAAGACATCCTCGATTTCGACTTCTTCGGCGAGGAGGACCCGCCGTCATGGGAAGACCCGTCCGAGCGCCCGCCGGGACCGCCGCGCGGGCGGCCACCACGCGGCCGTCGCCCGCGCTTCCGCTCGCCCGGCACGCTGACTCCGCTGCTCCGCCTCGTCGCCCTGATCGCGCTCGCGATCCTGATCGTCGTGCTCCTCGTCGTCTGGGTCGAAGGATGCGCAACCGACCGGAAACGCGAGCGCTACGGCAATTACATGACCGAGATCGGCGCGGCGGGGAATGCGTCAGCGCGGCTCGGCCAGAATCTCACGACGCTTCTGACAACCCCTGGCCTGAAGCAGGAAGATCTCGACGCGAAGCTCGGCGGCTTCGTCCAGACGGCCGAGACCCAGGTACAGCGAGCGGACGAGCTCGGAGTGCCCGGGCCGCTGCACGACTCGCATGAAGGCGCGGTGGAAGCGCTTCAGTTCCGCGTAAACGGATTGCGAGGGCTACAGACTGCTTTCCAGGAGACTGCGGACGCGACGGATGCGACCGTCGCAGGCCAGCAGCTGTCCGTGCAGATGCAGCGCCTGCTGGCGAGCGATGTCGTATGGATGGACGCTTTCAAGGCACCCGCAGAGGCGGTCCTCGAGTCGGAGGCGCTCGAGGGCCTGGAGGTTCCGCCGTCCGAGTTCGTCACAGACGACGACGTCGCGACCCCCGTCACCCTGGCCCAGATCTGGCAGCGAATCCAGGGCGCCTCGACCGGCGGCACACCGACAGGACTGCACGGGAGTGGGATCTCCTACGTGAAGGCGCTGCCGAGCGACGCTCTTCTCTCGACGACGACGGAGACGGCAATTTTGGTCACCACTGCTCTTGCCTTCGAGGTCGGTGTCGAAGACACGGGCGATAGCCAGGAGGTGCGCATAAAGGTCACGCTCACGATTCCGAAGGAGCCCGAGCCGATCGTCCAGACGCAGACGATTCCGCTCATCGACCCCGGCGAGACGACCGCGGTGACCTTCAAGGTCGGCACGCTCGTCCCGTTCGATCAGACCTCAATCAGGGTGGACGTCGATCCCGTGCAGGGCGAGACGAACACGGCCAACAACACGTTCGAGTACCCGGTCATCTTCACGCTTTGACGGCTTCACTCGCGGTTGCGGTGGCGGCCTGCGCGGCGGCGGCGATTGCGATCGTGCTGGCGCTCGTGCTCTGGCGCAAGCTCGCGCGTATCGAGGCGGGACAGAACGTCGTCCTCGGAAGCGGGAAAGGCGATCTCCTCGACTTCGCGGTCTCCCTGCAAGGGCGCATCGACGATCTGCACCGAGCGGTCGATGAGGTGGCCACCGGCCTTTCGCGTGTCGACCGGCGGGTCGACGGCTCGGTGACGAACACCGCGGTCGTACGCTACGACGCCTACGAAGGAACCGGCGGCCAGCAGTCTGCCTCGGTCGCCTTGCTCGACGCCACGCGCACGGGGACGATCGTGACGGCGATACAAGGCCGCGACTACGCGCGCATCTACGTAAAGGACCTCGACCGCGGCCGATCCTCGGTAGCGCTCTCGCCCGAGGAGCAGGAAGCAATGGAACGCGCCATGTCCCGCTAAGTCACGGGGGGAAACGATGTTTCCCCCC
>JBBDMN010000214.1:0-2803 GCA_040878305.1 Gaiellaceae bacterium | reverse complement strand
CGATCCTCGAGCGCGCCTTCCGCGGCGAGCTCGTCCCGCAGGACCCGTCCGACGAGCCGGCCTCCGTCCTCCTCGACCGCATCCGCGCCGACCGCGCCGCCGAAGTGGTCATCAAGCGTCGCAGCGGCTCCCGCTCTGCGGCCCGTCGACCTATCCGCTGAGGCCAATCGCGACACGCGTGAGCGGAGAGTACGATCGAGCGGCGAACCAGCCGATGATCAGGTCATGACCGGAATAGTCCACCACCTTCCTCCGCGAGGGCACTACCTCGCGCACGAGGTCGGCCGGCTCGCCGGAGTTTCTGGCCAGACCATCGGGGCGTGGGCTCGTCGTGACTACATCCGCTCTTCGCAGTCCGAGGGACCGCCTCGCGTCTACAGCTACCAGGATGTCGCTGAGGCGATGATCGTTCACGAGCTCCGGGATCGGGGCGTGGAATATCGGCGGATCAGAGAGACAATCCGGAATCTCCGCGATCGGTCGGGGAACGGGTGGCCACTAACACACGCCAGGCTCGGAACAACGGGAGCGCGGGTAGTCACCGAGGAGGATGAGGGGTACTTCGACATCAGCGATATCGCTTGGCACGGCTTGGCGCTCGATCAGCAGGACGTCGTACGAATCGCGTCCGATCTCCGTCGTGGAGGTTGGGCCGCCCGCGAGCTGCCGAGCTTGAAGCACATCGAGGTCGATCCAGACAGGCTAAGTGGACGGCCGGTAGTGCGCGGAACTCGTGTGCCGGCAGAGCTGGTCGCGGAACTGGCCGAAGAGCTCGGCGGCCGCGACGAGCTCCATGAGGGCTACGGGGTTGATGACGACCAGATAGCCGACGCGCTCGAATGGTGGCGAGCTGTGCGGTCGTACGACAAGGCGGCGTAGGGGTTGCCCGAGCGGCTCCTGCTCGTCATCGACGCAGACATCGACAATCGAGTCGCGACCGAATTGAAGGCTCGCGGTCGGGTTGCGGTCGCAACCTCCGAGCTATTGCTGCATCGCATGAAGGACGAACCCCTGCTTCGTGCGCTCGTGGATCAGCGCGGCGACCCCTCCGGATGGGTACTCGTAACTGGAGACGACGCCATGCCTGACGATCACGGCGATGTGCTCGCGGAGCTACGAGTCACGTTGGCGACAATCGATCCAAGACGTTCGGCGGGAACCAAGGAAGCGGAGTGGCGGAGAGATGTGATCCACCGATGGGCACACGTCATGTCCCTACAGGATTCCGGCTCGATTCGCCGCTACTCCATCCACCGGCATGGCGTGTGGCGTCCACGTCGTTCTGGCCGAAGGCGCTGAAGGAACGATTCACGCGTCGCCGTGGGCTCGTCTCGCAGGACCCGTCCGACGAGCCGGCCTCCGTCCTCCTCAACCGCATCCGCGCTGCGCGCGAGTAATAGTTGCGTATTCGTCATCGGTTGCTGTTATTCTGGCAACTATGCGAACGCGGCCTCCGTTTCTGCTTCCGCTTTTCCGCTCGGACGGACAGGCGCGGTTGCTCGCACGCGTGTACCTCGGGTCCGACAGGCCGGCGCCTCTTGCCGAGCTCGCGCAAGAGCTCGATCTCGATCGGGGCGGGGTGACGCGTGAGGCCGATCGGCTCGAAGCGGCGGGCCTGGTGAAGTCGGAGCGCGTCGGACGGCAGCGCATCCTCCGCCCGAACGAGACCTCTCCATACTACGGCGACCTGCATGGGCTGCTCCTGACGGCGTTCGGACCGGCCGCGCTAATCGGTCCGGCGCTCCGCGAGGTGCCGGGCATCGAGCACGCATTCCTCTTCGGCTCGTGGGCCGCGCGGTACGCGGGCGTACCGGGAAGCGAACCTGCCGACATCGATGTGTTGCTCGTGGGCTCCCCGGATCGAACGGCGGTCTACCGTGTTGCCCGGGAGCTCGCACCGCTGCTCAGCCGCGAGGTCAATCCGATCATCGTCTCCCGCGAACGGTGGGACGATGCCGGGGAGGGGTTCATCCGCGAGGTCAAGAGTGCCCCGCTGCTCGAGCTCGACCTCGACTCCGACGAGAACCTTGTGGGTGCTCGGTGAGCGACGAGGAGGTGCAAGCATTGGTGGCCCGAGGAGTGCTGCGTCGCGTCCAGCCGGACGGCGAAGCCGCCCGTCGTGAGCTCGCCACCGCGGAGCGGCACCTCGCGACCGCGGCCCGAATCGCCGACGACGACGAGATTGCCGCGTTGGCGGTGGCCTACGAGGCGGCGAGGAAAGCGATCGCGTCGCACATGCGGGCAAACGGACTGCGCATCGGAGGTGGGGAGGGAGCGCACGCTCGGATAGGCGCGTACGCTCTTGCCGCCTTCGACGACCCGATCCTCGCCGAGAACTTCCATGCGTTCGACCGTGTTCGCCAGCTCCGCAACCGGTCTCAATACGACGCCTTCTCGGTCGAAGAGGCCGACGTGGTATTCGCGCTGGAGCAGGCTCGGGCGATCGTCGCGGCGGTGGAGGCCGACCTCGAGTGAACGCGCAGAACGGACTCGTCCAGCGGCTCTGGAGCTACTGCAACGTCCTCCGCGACGACGGGCTCTCGTACGGCGACTACCTCGAGCAGCTCACGTTCCTCCTCTTTCTGAAGATGGCGGACGAACAGACGAAGCCGCCGTTCTCGCGACCGTCGATCGTTCCCGAGGGTCTCGACTGGCCCTCGCTGCTGGCGCGCGACGGCGACGACCTCGAGGTGCATTACCGGCACGTTCTGACCGAGCTCGGGCGCGGGTCGGGAATGCTCGGCGTCGTCTTCCGGAAGGCGCAGAACCGGATCCAGGACCCGGCGAAGCTGCGCCGGCTCGT
>JBBDMN010000213.1:0-2828 GCA_040878305.1 Gaiellaceae bacterium | reverse complement strand
GTCATGCTCTTCGACGAGGTCACCTCGGCGCTCGACCCGGAGCTCGTCGGAGAGGTGCTCGTCGTCATGCGCGACCTCGCCCGCAAGGGGATGACGATGCTCATCGTCACGCACGAGATGCAGTTCGCGCGCGAGGTCGGAGATCGCGTCATCTTCATGGACGGTGGGAAGATCGTGGAACAGGGTAAGCCCCGCGACGTCCTCGACAACCCGAAGGAGGAGCGCACGAGACAGTTCCTGCGCAGGACACTTCAGCTCGACCATGCCTTGGACGAGCTCACCATCGACGAAGGAGGATGAACCGAATGAGACGGCTTTTCGTCGTCATCGCCGCGACAATGGCTGCAGGCGTAGCTCTCGCGGCTTGGGGCACGGTTGCGTCCGCCCGTGAGGCGGGCCCGGCCGCAGTTGTCGCCGCCGAGCAGAAGAAGCCGGTTCTCCCGGCGCTGCCGGCGAACATCAAGCAGCGCGGTCGCTTCAACATCGCGATCAAGTGCGACGCACCGCCGTTCGGGTACATCGACGTCCGTGGCCGGAACGCCGGCTTCGACGTCGAGATCGCCCGCTTGTTCTCCCGCTTCGCATTCGGCAAGCCGAATCGGGTGAACATGACGTGCATTACGACTCCCGCCCGGGAGCCCGCGCTGACGAGCGATCGCGTGGACATGGTCATCGCGACCTTCACGTACACCGTGGACCGCGACACCCGGATCGACTTCTCGCGGGCCTACTACAAGTCGACGGGACGTCTGCTCGTGGCGAGCAGCGCCCCCAACTCGTACATGTCCCAGATCGCCGGGAAGACGATCTCGACCACGACAGGCTCGATTTACGACCGGTGGGTCAAGAACTGCTTCAAGGACACGAAGGTCGTGGCGACTGACAGCTTCACGAATGCGCTCCTCGAGTTCCGCAACGGGCGCGCCGACGCGCTCATGTGGGACGACGCGGTCCTGGTCGGAATCGCCGCGCAGGACCGCACGCTCAAGCTCACCAACGACAAGTTCCTGGCGCTTCCCTACGGGATCGGGATCAAGCAGGGGAACACAGCACTGAAACGGTGGATCGACTCGCGCCTGGAAGTCATGCGCAAGCGAGACACGTTCGTCAAGATCCTCAAGGATCAGGTTCCGGCGCGGGACTTCGAGGCGTTCTCGCAGAACGTCCTCCGGCCAAACAACCGCTTCACGTACTCGCAGGGGGACGTCACGAGCCAGTGCCCGTAACGGGCACCGGCGTCGCGATGCCCGAGGAGCGGGCCCCCCCGGCGGGGGGGCGCCCTCCGGCCTGCCTGCTGAACTTATGACCAGCGTCCTCGCCATCGCGTGGGACTGGTCGTTCTTCACGGAGAACGTCGACGAGCTGCTCGCGGGGGTGCGGCGGACACTCCAGGCGTCGGCGATCGGTATCGCAGGCGCCCTCGTGATCGGGCTCATCCTGGGCGCGGCCCGCGCGGCCCGTGTCCCGGTCGTGAGCCAGCTCGCCGGGATCTACGTGGAGGCGATCCGGAACACCCCCATCCTCGTCCAGATCTTCATGCTCTACTTCGCCCTCCCGCAGGTCGGGATCAGGCTGGACGCGTTCACCGTCGCCTGGCTCGCCGTGATGATCTGGGGTGGCGCGTTCAACACGGAGAACTTCCGTGCGGGCTTCGAGGCGGTGCCAGTGCGCTACCGAGAGGCCGGCCTCGCACTCGGGTTCGGCCGGCTCTCGACGTTCCTCAACATCACCCTCCCGATCGGTGGCCGGATCGCGCTGCCCTCGTCGATCAACACGTACATCAGCGTCGTCAAGAACACGTCGCTGATGTACGTCATCGCCTATCCGGAGCTCACGACGACCGCGCTCCAGATCAATGCGCTGACGCTCCAGACCACCGAGACGTTCGCGGCGCTCGCCGTCGGCTACCTCGTGATCGTCTGGACGATGTCATCGCTCATTCGCCTCCTCGAGTCGCATCTCGCACTGCCGGAGGACGCGCGATGAACCTCCCGGACTGGGTCGGACCGGTCGCCGAGTACATCTTCGAGGTGGGGCTGGTGAACACGCTCAAGATTGCGGGGATGGCGCTCGTCGGAAGCACGGTGATCGGGATCGTGCTCGGCACCTTGCTGACGATTCGCTTCCTCCCGCTCCAGGGCGTGATACGGCTCTACATCGAGGTCTGGCGCGGCCTCCCGATCCTCGTCACCATCTTCATGATCTTCTTCCTGCTCCCGGCGGTGAGCTCGCAGCTGCAGATCGACGACCCGCTGATCGCCGCCGCTATCGGGCTGACGCTCTGGGGCTCGGCGCAGGTCGCGGAGGCCACGCGGGGAGCCGTCGTGTCGATCCCGAGGGAGCAGCACGAGGCCTCGTCCGCCCTCGGATTCGGCTGGGTCGGGCGACACGCCTACGTGATCCTGCCCCAAGCGCTGCGTCGCTTGCTGCCGCCGACGGTGGGCCTCCTCGTCAACATCATCCAGAACACGACGATCGCGCAGGTCATCGGCGCGCCGGAGCTTCTCGAAGCGAGTGAGCGCCAAGTCGAACGGCTTACCTTCGAGGGACAAGAGCACGCCGTCGAGATCTACGGCGCGGTGATGGTGATCTTCTTCGTTATCTCGTTCCCCCTGACGCGGCTCGCAGCCTACCTCGAGCGACGCCTCGTCTGAGTTGCTGGCGCAGACGCTGATCTGAAAGAAGAGCGACGCGGCCGCGAAGCGGACGCCTTTAGGAATCTTCGCGCGAACGGAATCCAGCGCGAGCGGATTCCGTTCTGCGCCAGCAACCCAGGGTGGCGGACGGGACTCGAACCCGCGACCACCGGGACCACAACCCGGGGCTCT
>JBBDMN010000212.1:0-15664 GCA_040878305.1 Gaiellaceae bacterium | reverse complement strand
AGGTGACCGCGCGCGAGCTGGAGACTCTCCGTTACGTCGCGCGCGGTCTCTCGAATGCGGAGATCGCCAGGGAAGCGTCGGTCTCCGAGACGACCGTGAAGACCCACATTGCACACATGCTCTTGAAGCTCCGCCTGCGAGACCGCGTGCAGGCGGTGGTGTTTGCCTACGAGACCGGGATCGTCGCCCCCGGAGGGGCGCGCTAACCCGTTTCTAGACTGCTATCGGCGGCTGTACCCGAATCCTCCGAAGAGCGCGAGGACGACGAGCACGATGATCAAGACCAGAAGCCAAGTTGGCATTTTCTCACCTCCTGCGATCACTGTTCCCGAGCGTGACCGCGTTGAAACACTGTTGAGGGCGGCATCATCTGACGATGGCCGTGTTCAAGCAGGATCCTGAGCTCCTGAGGCTGCTCCGCCCACCGCGTCTGCGGACATTGGAAGACGGCGAGCGTCATGCGAGCTACCTCGAGCTCTTCTTCGACCTCGTCTTCGTCGTCGCGATCGCGCAGCTCACCCACGAGCTCGTCCTCGACCACTCGCTCGCCGGCTTCGCCACGTTCGCCGGCTTGTACCTGCCGGTCTTCATCGCCTGGCAGGGTTTCAGCATCTACGCCGATCGGTTCGACACCGACGACGTCGTATTCCGGGTCGTAATCCTGCTCGGGATGCTCGCCATCCTGGCGCTCGCCGTGCAGATCCCGGACGTCACGCACGGAAACGGCACGGCGTTCGTCATCGCATACGTCGCCTTGCGCTCATTGATGATCGGGCTCTACCTGAGGTCGTACGTCCACGTGCCCGAGGCGCGCCCGCTGATCGTCCGTTACGCCGGGGGTTACTCGCTCGGCGTGGCGCTCTGGATCGTGTCGCTCGCCGTCGACCCGCCCGACCGATACGTGCTCTGGGGCCTGGCGCTCGCCTGGGAGTACGGCTTGCCCTGGCTCTCGCGCAGCTTGCACGCGGCGATCCCCGTACACGCGAGCCACGTGCCCGAGCGTTTTGCCCTGTTCACGATCATCGTTCTCGGCGAGTCGGTTCTCGCCGTCGCTCTGGGGGTTGCCGGTCGCGATTGGCAACTCTCCGGGGTGATCATCGCCGGGCTCGGCTTCCTCGTCGCCTCAGCGATCTGGTGGACGTACTTCGGCAGCGGGGTCGAGTTCGCACTCGAGCGCTCGACGAACGCCATCCTCATTTTCGCGTACGTGCACATCCCGTTGCTCGCCGCGCTGACCGCCGTCGGCGCCGGAATCACGCTCGCGATCGAGCAGTCGAGTGCTGAGCACCTCGACGGCGGCGCGAGATGGGCGCTCGCTGGAGGATCCGCCGCATACCTGGTGTGCGTCACCGTGGCGCAGTGGACGCTCGTGGCGGGCTTCCTCCCGCGGACGGCGCAGTCCCGTCTCGCCGGACTCGCGGCGCTAGTCGCGATCGCATTGCTCGGCGGCGCACTCGATCCCGTTGTATTCACGGCTTTGACGACCGCCGTGCTCGTGGGGCTCGTCGCCTTCAAGCTCTGGACAGCGCAACGCGCGGCGACCACCTCGGCGAGGTCGGCGACGGAGCCCGTCATGGAGCTGTGAGGAAGCGGCTCGACCTGCTGCTCGTCGAGCGCGGGCTTGCCGAGAGCCGTAGCCAGGCCCAGGCGCTCGTTCTCGCCGGACTTGTGCCCGGGTACGAGAAGCCCGGCCACCAGGTGTCCGAGGACGTCGAGCTTCGCGTGGAGCGGCCGCCGCCCTACGTCTCCCGAGGTGGCGAGAAGCTGCGGAACGCGCTCGACGCGTTCGCAGTCGACGTCCAGGGTCGCGATTGCGTGGACGTTGGCGCATCGACCGGGGGCTTCACCGACTGCCTGCTGCAGGCGGGAGCCGCACGCGTGATCGCGATCGACGTCGGCTACGGCCAGCTTCATCCGAAGCTCCGCTCCGATCCACGCGTGACCGTGCTCGAGCGGACGAACGCACGACTCCTCACGGAGCTCCCGCTAGCTCCCGACCTCGTCGTCTGCGACGTCTCCTTCATCAGCGTGACGAAGGCGCTTCCACCCGTACTCGCGCTGGCACGACCAGGATGGGAGGCCCTCGTCCTCGTCAAGCCGCAGTTCGAGGCCGGACGCGCGCAGGTGCCGAAAGGAGTCGTCCGCGACCCCGAAGTGCAACGAAAGGTTGTCGAAAGTGTCATAGAAGCCGCGCGAGGGTGGGGTGGAAAGACGATCGGAGTCGTAGACTCAGGAGTGCCCGGCCCGAAGGGAAACCGAGAGTTCTTCGTCCACCTCGTCGACCGTCCGGCCGCCGCTGACTCCGATGACATCGACCGCTGGATCGCCGAAGCAGTTGGGCAGCTCTACACCTAGGTCGGTCGCGCGGGCGGCCGTGCTCACGCACGGGAAGCCGGGGCAGATCGGAGCCGGGCTCGCTCGGCTGCAGGCTGTCGCCCAGGAGCACGGGGTCGAGCTCCTCTTCCCCGCCGACGAGGCGGAGAAGCATGGCGTCGAGCCATCGCCGGACCCGAATGGGGCCGACATAGCGGTCGTGCTCGGCGGCGACGGAACCGTCCTCCGTGCGCTGACCCGCTTTCTCGGAACGGGCGTGCCCGTCATCGGTGTGAACTTCGGACGGGTCGGCTTCCTGAGCTCGATGGGCCGGCGCGACCTCGAAGCGGGCCTCGCACGGGTGTTCGCGGGGGAATACGAGGTCGTCGAGCTTCCAACCCTCGAGGTCGAGCACCCCGAGGGGGCCGATCGCGCCGTCAACGACGTGGTCGTCGCAAGCGCCTCGCTCGGACGCATGATCGAGCTCGAGCTCGCGGTCGGCGGCGAGGAGCTGGGGCGCCAGCCCTGCGACGGGATCATCTGCGCTACGCCGTCGGGCTCCACGGCGTACAATCTCTCGAACGGCGGCCCGGTGCTGATGTGGGGGCTCGAGGCGATGGCGCTGACCTACGTCGCCGCGCACTCGCTCCACGCACGGCCACTCGTCGTCCCACCGGGGTCGGATGCGATCGTCTGGAACCGCACGCTCGACGTCGGCGCGGGAGTCCTTGTCGACGGCCGCCAGGTGGCGACTCTCGACAAAGCGGACCGGGCAGTCGTGCGCATCGGCGCGGAGCACTCTCTTCTCGCGACGCTCCCGGAGGCGACCTTCGTGCGCCGTTATCGCCAGAGCTTTGCTTCGTAGGCTTCGGATCGAGAACCTCGTCCTCATTCGTGAGGCGGATCTCGCGTTCGGCCCGGGTCTGAACGCGATCACGGGAGAGACGGGCGCGGGGAAGACGATCTTCGCCCAAGCGATCGGCCTCCTCCTGGGCGCCCGCGCGGATGCGTCGTCCGTCGGTGCCGACGCGGCGGAGGCCTACGTCGAGGCGGAGCTCGACGTCCCTGACGGCTTCTTCGACGAGGAAGAGGTCGCGGCCCTCGCGGAGCTTCGTCCCGAGGGGGAGGCGGGGCTCGTGCTCGCGCGTCGCGTCTTCGGGGACGGTCGTACCCGCGCCTACGCCTGGGGCCGAGCCGTCGCGCGCGAGGACGTAGCCGCCGCGGCCGAGCGGCTCATCGGGATGTCTGGCCAGTTCGAGCAGCGTCGCCTCGGACGAGCGTCCTTCCAGCTCGACGTCCTCGACGCGTTCTGCGGCTCGGAGCAGCTAGAGCGGCGGCGGGAGGCCGCGCTCGCCTGGCGCGAGCTCGCCGCCGCGCGACGTCGTTACGAGGAGCTGACCCGCGACGCCGACGCGGCCACAACCCGCCTCGCCGAGCTCGAGGCGCTCGTCGAGGACACGCGGGGTCTCGCTCCGGGAGACCACGAATCCCTGAAGGCGCAGCGCGAGCGGCTTCGCCACGCGGGCGAGCTCGAGGAGGTGGCAGCCGAGGCCGCCGAGGCGATCGCTCCCGAGGAGGGCGAGGGCGCGGCCTCTCTCGCGGCCCGTGCAGAACGTGTGCTCGCGCCGCTCGAGCGCATCGCGCCGGAGCTCGCGGCCGCTGCCGCCGAGCTGCGCGACGTCTCACTTCGGCTCGGCGAGGTGGGAAGCGATCTCCACGCATTTCTCGCGTCGCTCGACGACGCCGACCCCGGTCGGCTCGAGGACGTCGAGGCGCAGCTCTCCAGACTCGCCGACCTCCAGCGCCGCTTCGGCTGCGCGTCGTTCGACGAGCTTCTGGAACGGGCGGCAACTGGTCAGCGGGAGCTCGACGAAGCCGCCAGTGGCCACGACCCGGTGACGGCCGCAGCGGAAGACGTCGCGGCGGCCGAGGCTCGCACCGGCGCTCTCGCGGCGGAGCTCCGGGTGGTAAGAAGCTTGCAGGCCCGTCCCCTCGCCGAGGCCGTTGCCGGCGAGCTGCAGGGGCTCGGGATGGGCGAGGGGGAGTTTCTCGTCGAGCTTCGCGAGCGCGAGTCGGGCTCGACCGGCGCCGACGAGGTCGTCTTCTTGATCCGGCCGAACCAGGGCCTCCCCTTCGGCCCGGTGGCCGAGACGGCGTCCGGGGGAGAGCTTTCGCGGATCGCGCTCGCCTTAGCCGCGGTCGCAGGAGGGGAGACGCTCGTCTTCGACGAGATCGACGCGGGCATCGGCGGCGTTACCGCCCACGCGGTCGCCTTGACGTTGCAGCGGCTCGCCGAGCAGGCGCAGGTGCTCACGATCACCCATCTACCGCAGATCGCGAGCGTTGCCGAGCGCCACTTCCGGGTGGAGAAGGTCCCAGGCGATCCGACACACACGCGCATCGAGGAGCTCGACGAGGTCCTGCGCCGCGAGGAGCTCGAGCGCATGCTCGGCGGCCAGGAGTTCCTCGCCTCTCTCAAGAGCTCGGTCGTGTAAGACGACGCGGCAGCGGCCGCGAAGCGGACGCCTTGAGGGATTTTCGCGCGATCGGAGTCCGCGCGAGCGGATTCCGATCTGCGCCGACCAGCAAGCCTGGTACGGTTGGATCCCGTGGCCAAGTACGTGTTTGTCACGGGCGGCGTCGTCTCGGCGCTCGGCAAGGGGATCGTCGCGGCGTCTTTGGGACGTTTGCTGAAATCCCGTGGCCTTTCGGTGAGCGCGCAGAAGTTCGATCCGTACCTGAACGTCGACCCGGGGACGATGAGCCCGTTCCAGCACGGGGAGGTTTTCGTCACGGAGGACGGGGCCGAGACCGACCTCGACATCGGCCACTACGAGCGCTTCATCGACGAGAACCTCTCGCGCAACGCGAGTCACACAGCGGGCGCAGTCTGGGACACCGTCCTGCGCAAGGAGCGTAAGGGCGAGTTTCTCGGCGCCACCGTCCAGGTGATCCCGCACATTACGAACGAGATCAAGGCGCGCATTCGCCGTGCGGAGAAGGTCGCTCCCGTAGACGTCGTCATCTCCGAGATCGGCGGAACGGTGGGCGACATCGAGTCGCTCCCGTTCCTCGAGGCGATCCGCCAGTTCCGGCGCGAGGTCGGTCCAGAGAACGTCGTCTACCTCCACGTCACGCTCGTGCCCTTCATCCCGGCCGCGGGCGAGCTGAAGACGAAGCCGACGCAGCATTCGGTCAACGAGCTCCGTCGCATCGGTATCCACCCCGACATCGTGGTCGCGCGCTCGACCGAGCCGCTCTCAGACGACATTCGCGAGAAGATCGCGCTCTTCGCGGATGTGGACATGCACGCGGTGATCGCCGCGCCCGACGTTCCTGACGTCTACCTCGTGCCCGAGACGCTGCGCGCGGAGGGTCTCGACGGGCTCGTCTGCGAGAAGCTCGGCCTCGACGTGCCGGAAGCGGACCTCGCCGAGTGGCACGAGCTGACCGAGCGCAGCCGCGAGCTCGACGAGGAGGTCGAGATCGCCCTCGTCGGCAAGTACGTGAAGCTCCACGACGCGTATCTCTCGGTGCACGAGGCGCTCAAGCACGGCGGCGTCCACTCGGGCTGCCGCGTGCGCGTGCGCTGGGTGGATGCGGAGCACATGTCCTACGAGGAGACCGTGAGGCAGCTCGAGCAGGCCGACGGCGTCCTCGTCCCCGGCGGCTTCGGCTCGCGTGGCTGGGAGGGAAAGATCCTCGCGTGCCAGGTCGCGCGTGAGCGCGAGATCCCGTACCTCGGGCTCTGTCTCGGGATGCACGTCGCCGTCTCCGAGTTCGCGCGCCATGTCGCCGGCCTGGAGGGCGCGAACTCGACCGAGATGGATCCCGAGACACCCTTCCCGGTGATCGACCTCCTCCCCGAGCAGAAGGAGATCGAGGATCTCGGCGGCACGATGCGTCTGGGCGCGCAGGCCGTGGAGCTCGCCGAGGACACGCGGGCGCGCGAGGCCTACGGCGAGCCCGTGATCCACGAGCGGCACCGCCATCGCTACGAGGTGAACAACGAGCTCCGGCCGCAGCTCGTCGAGGCCGGTCTCGTGATCTCGGGGACCTTCCAGGAGGGGAGGCTCGTCGAGATCGTCGAGCTGCCCGATCATCCCTGGTTCGTTGCGAGCCAGTTCCACCCGGAGTTCAAGTCGCGCCCGACCCGCCCGGCGCCGCTCTTCCGCGACTTCGTGGGCGCCGCACTCGAGCGAGCGCGCTCGCGTGCGGGCGTCCGCGTCGAGACCGCGGGCTAACGCAAGCCCGCGACCTGATCGTCGCGGCGGAGGGTCTCAATCTTTCTACTCAGCCGCCAGATGGAACGTGCTGCGAGCGCGCCGCAGATCGCTCCGGCGAACGCCACGGCCGTAAAGACCTGACCACCGATGAAGCCATCGACCAGGTTGAGTGTTCCGAGGAAGGCCGTGTAGGCGCTGAAGAGGAGAACGACGACCGCGATGAACCTCACCGCTTCCGGTGCATCAACCACATCGACGGGCGATTCGCGTCAGGCGGGGAACCCAAAGTCTTTTAATTCTGAACTACGGCTCATCCAGGTTCTAGGATCGAGCTATCGCACTTCCGAGCCTCGTCGACTTCTTCCTACAGCTTTGCGCGATTCCCAGTCCCTCGGGAAAGGAGCGCGCTATCGCCGATCGTGTCGGCACATACCTGACTGAGCTCGGGCTCGAGTGGGACGAGGACGATTCCGCTGGAAGGCTCGATGGCGACAGCGGGAACATCTATTGCCGTCTCCCAGCGACGAACGGGGCTGGGACGCCGATTTTCCTCTGCGCGCACACCGACACCGTTCCTCCCGAGGCTGCGATCGAGCCGGTCGTCGAGGACGGGGTCGTGCGAAACGCGGCGGGAACCATCTTGGGCTCGGACAACAAGGCCGCGGTCGTCGTGATGCTCGAGGCCGCACGCCGGATTCTCGAGGAGAGCCGTCCGCATGCGGGGATCGAGCTCATGTTCACGCCGCAGGAGGAGGTGTCGCTACGGGGTGCCGATGCGTTCGACCACACGCGACTCGTCGCGAAGACGGGCTTCGTCTACGACCAAGGCACGCCGATCGGCGAGATCGTGCTCGGCTCGCCGCATGGTCGCCTCCTCGACTTTCGCTTCCACGGCCGGGCGGCTCACGCCGGGATGGCTCCCGAGGACGGCCGCTCCGCGATCGCCGCCGCCGGCCGGGCGATCGCCGACTTTCGGCTGGGACGGATCGACGAGGAGACGAGCGCGAACGTCGGCATCATCAGCGGCGGCACGGCGCGCAACGTCGTTCCCGAGTGGTGCTCGTTCACCGCTGAGGTGCGCTCACACGACGAAAGCAAGGCGATCTCCCTCGTCCGCGAGATGCTCGAGACGACTGCCTACGCGGCCAGCCTCGGCGACTGTGAGGTCGAGAGCGAAGTCCGACCGAGCTTCCCCGGTTATCGGTTCCGGGAGAACGATCCCCCGGTCGTGCTCGCCGCCGCCGCCTTGCGTGAGGCAGGCTTCGATCCCAGTTACGCGCTGAGCGGCGGCGGCGCAGACGCGAACGTCTTCAACGCGCGCGGTCTCTCGTGCGTGAACCTCGCGAACGGAATGATGGAGATCCACACACCCGACGAGCACATCGCGGTCGCGGATCTCGACGCGATGGTCGAGGTCACGCTCGCGCTCGTCGACGCCGCGCGCGGCGCCTAGCCATTCAAGACGCGAGGCTGACCGAGCCATCCTCCGCGAGGGTCCAGTGCGGGTTGTGGGCGACCTCCCACGCATGCCCGTCCGGATCGACGAACACTCCCGAGTAGCCACCCCAGAACGTCTCCGCTCCGGCGCGCGGAATCGTCGCTCCCGCCGCCTCCGCCTCGGCGAGCACGGCATCCACCTCGGCCGGCGAGCGCACGTTGTGGGCGAGCGTGACCCCTCCCCAGCCGCCGCCGTCAGAAACCACCGTGTCCTCCGCGAGCTGAGCGCGGCTCCAGAGCGCGACGATCATCGCTCCGGCCTGGAAGAAGACGACGTCGTCGCCCGGGTCCGCACGGGTCGTCCACCCGAGGGCCTCGTAGAAGGCGCGGGCGCGAGCGACGTCGGCGACGCCGAGCGTGATGAGGCTGACGCGCTGATCCACGTCAGCTGATCTCGACGACGAGCTCGAGCGTCGAGATGTCGCCGGAATCGAGTAGCCGCCAGATCGAGGTCATTGCGTCCTGGAACGCCGGCAAGCTCCGCGCTGCCTCGATCTGCTCGTGGTTGCGCCAACCCTCGTCGAGGCTCACGAAGCGTTGTGGATTTCCGTGGTCCCGCAAGAGCCGAAAGGTCACCCCTGGGAACTCGAGTGAGAGGGTGCCCGCACTCTCCTCCCACCGCCTTGCAAAGTCGTCCTCACGGCCCTTCTTCACCATCCAGATCCCGGAAGTGGAGATCACCGGTCCTCCTTTCTCCAGTCCAAGTGTGACGCGATACAGTGCCGCGCGCGATGCGGATCGGCGTGGCGAAGGAGATCAAGCCGCAGGAGTATCGCGTCGCCCTCACGCCTGCGGGAGCGCGCGAGCTCGTGCAGCGGGGACACGCGGTACTCGTCGAGTCCGGAGCGGGCGCCGGGAGCGCGTTCTCCGACGCGGTGTACGAACGCGCCGGAGCGACCATCGTGGCAGTAGACGACGTCTGGGGCAGGTCCGAGCTCCTGCTCAAGGTCAAGGAGCCGATCGTGTCCGAGTATCCGCTCCTCCGGGAGGGGCTGACGCTCTTCACGTACCTCCACATCGCCGCCGACGAGCCGCTCACGCGGGCCCTCGTCGACTCGGGGATCACGGCAATCGCGTACGAGACGGTGGAGACCGACCAGGGAGCGCTTCCGCTGCTTGCCCCGATGAGCGAGATCGCGGGCCGGCTCGCACCGCAGGCCGGCGCGCACTACCTCGAGAGGCCGAGAGGCGGGCGGGGAATCCTCCTCGGCGCGGTGGCAGGCGTCGCCCCCGGCCGCGTCGTCGTCATTGGCGGCGGGATGGTCGGCTACAACGCGGCGGTCATCGCGATCGGGCTCGGCGCGCAGGTGACGATCCTCGAGCGCTCGGTCGAGCGCATGCGCTACCTCGAGCAGATCCTGAGCGGACGGGTGTCGCTGCTCATGTCGTCGAGCCTCCAGATCGAGGAATCGATCAAAGACGCGGACTTGGTCATCGGTGCCGTTCTCATTCCCGGGGCGGTCGCGCCGAAGCTGATCACCGGCGACATGCTCGGCGCGATGAAGGACGCGTCGGTGCTCGTCGACGTCGCCATCGACCAGGGTGGCTGTGCGGAGACATCGCGCCCTACGACGCACGACGATCCCGTGTACACCGTGGAAGGCGTCATCCACTACTGCGTCGCGAACATGCCCGGCGCCGTGCCGATCACCTCGACCCGCGCGCTGACGAACGTCACGCTGCCCTACGTCGAGGAGCTGGCCGACTTCGGCGTGCTCGGAGCGATCCGCCGCGATCCCGAGCTCGCGCGCGGCGTCAACGTCGTGGGAGGAAGGATCACGTACCAAGCCGTCGCCGAGGCTCACCAGCTCGAGCACACACCCCTGGACGACGCTCTCGCCGCAGGCGTGGTGTGAGCGAGTGGACCCAGACGAGCTGAGAGACGCTCAGACGCGCCTCGAGCGCGACTATCTTGCAGGAGCGTTCTCCGCTGACGAGTACACGCGGCTGAGACGTCAGCTGCACGAGAGTGGCGCAACGCAGTCAGCAGACGACTCCGTCCCTGAGGTTCGACTCGCAGGCTGGGGGAGGCGCGCCGCGGCGGTCATCTTGGACTGGCTCGTGCTCTTCGTCGTTATCGTCGGGACGTCGGTGTGGGCGTTCGCGACGACAAACCCCATCACGGACGAGCTCGCCGACGCGGCAGCCCTTCTGCTCGTTCTCGAGATCCTCTTCCTCCCGAGCCTCTATCAGTGGCTCATGGTCGGACAGTGGGGGCAGACCTTGGGGAAGATGGCGCTCGGGGAGCGGGTGGTTCGAGCAGAGGACGCAGGACGCGTCGGCTACGCCCGTGCGGCCGGGCGAGTGGCCTCGGCGTGGCTTCTCGGGATCTTCGTACTGCCGCTGCTGCTCGCCTACCTCTGGCCGCTCTGGGACAAGCGCAACCAGACCCTGTACGACAAGATGGCAAGCACGATCGTCGTCAGAGTCAAGTAGCCGCTCGCCGCCAGACGTGAAAGAAGAGCGCCGCGGCCGCGAAGCGGACACCTTCAGGGATTTTCGCGCGGCCGGAATCCGCGCAAGCGGATTTCGGTCTTGCCCGGGTCAAGCGGCCGACGACGGGAATACGATCTCGCCGTGGAGCCGGAGCAGTCGCTCGAGGAGCGCCTCGCAAGCATCGAAGCAGATCTGCGCACGCTCGTCGTGCGCGTGACGGAGCTCGAGCTACGCGAGCCTTCTGCGGAGCCGGCGCCTGAATCGCCTGCGCCCCCGCCGCCCCTGCGCACGGCTGCGCCTCCAGCGAGTCCTCAGGTCGCAGAGCCTGCGCCGGCACGAGCCGCACCTCCGCCCAAGCCTCCGCGAACAGACCTAGAGCTCGAGGACCTCCTCGGAGGGCGCATCCTCGCCTGGGTAGGAGGTCTCGCGATCTTCGTCGGCATCGTCTTCTTCCTCGCTATCGCGGTCGACCGCGGCTGGATCGGGGTCGAGGCCCGCGTCGCCCTGGCATTCCTCGGCTCGACCGTCCTGCTCGCGGGAGGGCTGTTCCTCTACGAGCGGCGCGACCAGACCGATGCCGCCGTCGCTGCCGTCGCAACCGCGCTCGCTGCGCTCTACGCCTCGCTCACGTATGCGGCGTCGGTTCAGGACGTCATCGGCACGGAGGCGGGGTTGCTCGTCGCCGCGCTGATCGGCGCGGTCGGCGCCACCATCGCCGTTCGCTGGCACTCCCAGCTCGTCGCCGCGCTCGGGATTCTCGGTGCGCTCGCGGCGCCGGTTCTCGTCGGCAGCGACACCTCGACGCTCG
The DNA here is from genome assembly GCA_040878305.1 of Gaiellaceae bacterium. Taxonomy (GTDB): domain Bacteria; phylum Actinomycetota; class Thermoleophilia; order Gaiellales; family Gaiellaceae; genus GMQP-bins7. The sequence continues at coordinate 4,384 of JBBDMN010000212.1, read as the reverse complement.
CCCTGGCGTTCATGGTCGTCGCCCTGTGCTCGGCTGTAGCCGTGCTCCTCTGGCAGCGCTGGGGATGGCTCGCAATCGGCGCCTTCCTGATCAGCGCACCGCAGCTCGCGGAATGGGTGCTCGATCGGAACGATCTCTCGCTTCCGCTGCCGGTTCTCGCTCTGTACTGGGGCCTCTTCCTCGTCGCCGGGATCGGTTACGAGCTGCGCGTACCCACGACCGAGCTGCGCGCCTCTTCCGCATCACTGCTCCTCGTGAACGCCGCGGTCACCGCCGGGCTGGGGTGGTATGTGATCGACGATCGCGGCTCGTCCAACGGCGCCACTGCCTGGGTGCTCGCGCTCACCGTCGCGCACATCGCGCTCGGAGGGTTCGGCTTCCGCCAGCGGATGTCGAGCGAGATCGCGACGCTTCTCGTCGCCGTGGGCCTGGGCCTCTCCGGTGTCACCCTCGCTCTGGCGCTCGACGGGCCCGCGCTCGTCGTCGGCTGGTCGGCGGAGGCTGCGATCCTCGCCTGGGTCGCAGGGCGCACCGGGGAGCAGCGGGCGCTCGTCTTCTCGGGCACGTTCCTAGTGCTGGCAGCTCTGCACACGCTGGGCGAGGAGGCGCCGCCCGACGCGCTCATCGACGGTGTCCCGGCTCTGGGAGAAGCCCTCGTCGCTGTTGTCAGCGTCGCCGTCGCCGCCCTGATCATGGGTCTGCTCGTCGAGCGCCGGGATCTGTGGATGCTGCTCTTTGCGGTCGCCGCCGTGGCGTTCGTGTACGCGGCGTCGCTCGGGATCGTCGACGTGATCCAGGGCGACTCGGTCGAGAACTCTCAGACGGCGCAGGTCGCGCTGAGTCTGTTCTGGGGCGTCGTCGGGCTTACGGCCATCGTTGGCGGGCTCGTGCGCGACATCCGGGAGCTGCGCCTGGGCGGGCTCGTCCTCCTCGGAATCGGGGTCGCGAAGGTGTTCGCGTACGACCTCTCGGAGCTGGATCAGCTCTACCGCGTCCTCTCGTTCATCGCGGTAGGCCTCGTCCTGCTGACCGGTGCCTACGCCTACCAGCGAATGCGTGCGGCCGGAAGGAGCTCGTGACTTTCCTGGCGGTCTTAGCGGCCGCGCTCGCCGTTGGCGCCGCCGCCACAGCTGATCTCGACGAGACGCAGTTCCGATACGCGAGGTCGCTTACCGCCCCATCGGGCGCGCCCGTGCACTTCGAGCCTGATGGTCGACTTTACGCCCACGCGCGAGTCGATCTACCGGACCTCCGCATCCTCGACGCTCGCGGAGAGCAGGTTCCCTGGCGGCCCGAGCCCCTGCCTGATGCTGTGCCGAGCCAACTGGTCGGCCTCGTCGCCCGGGGCCGTCGCGGCCATGTCGTCTCCGTCGTCGTGGATCGCGGTCCCGTTCGGGCGGTGATCGACCGGATCGCCCTCGAGATCCCGGACCGCGTCTTCGTCGGGGAGGTGGTCGTCCAGGGCAGCAACTCGGGTGCAGAGGGGACGTACGCGACGCTGTCGACGACCCCGATCTACGGAGTCCGAGGCGCCGTCGACGCCCGCTCGACGACGGCCGTGTTCCCGCCCACGGACTACCGGTATCTCCTCGTCCAGGCGCGCGGCGTCTCGCGGATAACCGCGGCGAGCGTGTCGCGCGATCCGCAGCAGACGCCCCTCGAGCCGGTTGAGGCGAAAGAGCGACGCAGGGATGCATCGCGCGCCACCGTCGTCCGCCTGGATCTCGGCTTCGACAGGGTGCCGGTCGACGCGATCTTCGTACGATCCAGGACGGTTTCGTACGTGCGGCAGGTCACGGTCGAGAGCTCCCACGGCGGCGGGGGCTTCGTTTCGGTGGGAGGCGGAGAGGTAGCTCGATTCCGGGGCGTCGATCTCTCGAAGCTCGACGTGACCGCACGGCATCGATACCTACGCGTGACGATCGAGAACGGGGACGACGCGCCCCTTGAGGCGCTTCGGGTCACCGCCGAGGCACGACCGCGCCCGCTCCTTCTCGCCGGCGGTTACGAGCCGCCGTTCCGTCTGCTCTACGGGGCTGCAAGCGTTCCCGCGCCGGCGTACGACTTCCAGAGGCTCCCCGCCGCCGCGACGGGGTTCGAGCGGGCGCGCGAGGGCACGCTGGGACCCGAAGGCGCGAACGACCTCTTCGAGCCCCCGGGCGACACGCGCTCGTTCTTCGAGCGCAATGACAGTCTCATCGAGGTCGCGCTCGTCCTCGCAGCGATCGTCGTTGCAGCGGGTGGACTGCTGGCCCTGCGCCGGCGAACCGCCGGCGAGGAGACCTAGGTCTCCTCGCGCTTCGACCTGCGGAAGAGCGAGCCGCCGCCCGTGCTGACCCCCGACGAGGGCTTCTCCGGTTTGTCGGACTTCTTCGGGTTCCGCTCCGTCGGGAAGATCCTGATGACGGCGAACGTGATCGCGGATGCAAGCCCGACCACCGCGGTGATGTATCCGGCGAGCATGAGTATCCCGAGGGCCTTGTCCAAAGCCGTCGTAGAATAGCCGCGTGCCGCGGGCGTGCGTGATCGTGCTCGATGCCGTCGGTGCAGGTGAGTTGCCGGACGCGGAGGAGTACGGAGACGTAGGCTCCAACACCCTCGGCAACATCGCCCGCGCAGTCGGAGGGCTCGACCTGCCTAATCTCGAGGCTCTCGGCCTCGGAAACGTGATGCCGCTCGAAGGGTGTCCGCCCCAACCGGGCGCTCCCGCGGTCGCCGGTCGGCTCCTCGAGCGTTCGAAGGGAAAGGACACGACGACGGGCCACTGGGAGCACATGGGAATCGTCACCCCGACGGCGTTCCCGACGTACCCGCACGGCTTCCCGGACGAGATCATCGACCCGTTCATGAACCAGACCGGCCGAGGCGTTCTCGGCAACAACCCCGCGTCGGGAACCGAGATCATCCAGGAGCTCGGCGAGGAGCACCAGCGGACGGGGAAGTGGATCGTCTACACGTCGGCCGACTCCGTCTTCCAGATCGCCGCGCATGAGGAGACGATCCCGCTCGAAGAGCTCTACGAGGGATGCCGCGTCGCGCGCGAGCTGCTGACGGGCCGCCACGCGGTAGGCCGGGTCATCGCCCGTCCCTTCGCGGGCGAGGCGGGGCACTACGAGCGGACACCGAACCGCCATGACTTCTCGCTCGAGCCCCCTCGCCCGAACTACCTGACGACAATTCGCGACGCCGGCAACACCGTCTACGGCGTGGGCAAGATCAGCGACATCTTCGCCGGGCAGGACGTCGACGAGTCGCAGCCCACGAAGTCCAACGTCGAGGGGATCACGACGACGATCGAGCGGCTAGAGGGGATCGACTCGGGTTTCGTCTTCGTCAACCTCGTCGAGACGGACATGCTCTGGGGACACCGCAACGACCCGGTCAACTTCCACCGCTGCCTACAGGACTTCGATCGTCGCCTGCCGGACCTCCTCGAGGCGCTGCGACCGGGGGACCTCCTCGTGCTGACCTCCGATCACGGCTGCGATCCGACCACTCCCTCGACCGATCACTCGCGCGAGCACGCGCTCCTGCTTGCATACGCCGCGGGCCGCAACGCAGCCGGTCGCGTGCACGAAGACGGCGAGTTTGCAGACGTCGGCGCGACCGTGAATGCGTGGCTCGGCGGCAAGACGCCCGGGCGGCGGCTGCCCGGCCGCCCGATCTTCGAGCCGTGAACCGCGGCTTAGCGTTCGGCCAGGCCTTCTCGGGCATGATCGTCGCCATGTGCGGGCAGCCGGGCAAGATGACCGAGTCGGATAGGAGGGACATCGAGCGGTGATCCGCGCGGCCGAGCTGATCGAGCGGAAGCGGAACGGCGAGGAGCTCTCCGACGAGGAGATCTCCGAGCTCGTCCTCGGCTACGCGCGCGGCGAGATCCCCGATTACCAGATGGCCGCCTGGTGCATGGCGGTCTACTTCCGCGGTCTCTCCGGGCGCGAAACGCATGCCCTCACCGACGCGATGATCCGCTCGGGCGAGACGCTCGACCTCGGCGCCGCGCTCGGGCGGCGCGTGGTCGACAAGCACTCGACCGGCGGCGTCGGCGACAAGACGTCCCTCGCGGTCGGGCCGATCGTTGCCGCGTGCGGAGTGCCGTTCGGGAAGATGAGCGGCCGCGGGCTCGGACATACGGGCGGCACGCTCGACAAGCTCGAGTCGATCCCCGGTTATCGCGTCGAGCTCACCATCGAGGAGTTCGTCGCGCAGGTCAAAGAGGTCGGCCTGGCGATCATCGGCCAGACCGGGGATCTCGTGCCGGCGGACAAGCTGCTGTACGCCCTTCGCGACGTGACCGCGACGGTCGACATCGTCCCGCTCATCGCATCTTCGATCATGTCCAAGAAGCTCGCCGGCGGAGCGGACGCGATCGTCCTCGACGTAA
>JBBDMN010000211.1:0-2835 GCA_040878305.1 Gaiellaceae bacterium | reverse complement strand
CGGGAGCGTCGGTCGCGAAGTTCGCCAGGATCTCGGTCGCGGGATCGTGAGTGCGCAGACGGAAGAAGCCGGGCGACGGGTCTCCACGGAGACTCCCGCGCCCTTTCATCGCACGCTTCTGAAGCTCTCCGGGGAGGCGCTTCTCGGGGACCGCGAGTACGGGATCGATCCGAGCACGGTCGTCGCCATCGGCAAGGAGGTACTCGCAGTGCGCGAGGCCGGCACCGAGCTCGCCGTCGTCGTCGGCGCCGGGAACATCTACCGCGGCATGGCCGCGGCGGCCGAGGGGATGGATCGCGCGACGGCCGACTACGCGGGGATGCTCGCGACGCTCCTGAACGCGCTGACACTGCAGGATGCGCTCGAGCGCCTCGGCGTCGACAACCGCGTGCAGTCGGCGATCGCCGTCTCCGAAGTTGCCGAGCCGTACATCCGGCGCCGCGCGATCCGGCATCTGGAGAAGGGACGGGTCGTCATCTTCGCCGCCGGCACTGGGAACCCGTTCTTCACGACGGACACGGCTGCCGCCCTGCGCGCGCTCGAGATCGGTGCCGAGGCGATCCTCATGGCGAAGAACGGCGTAGAAGGCGTGTACGACGGTGACCCGCGCGAGAACCCCGAAGCACGGTTCATCCCGGAGCTGACGCACCTCGAGGCGATCGAGCGCGGGCTCAAGGTGATGGACACGACCGCGCTTTCGCTGTGCATGGACAACCGACTGCCGATCTACGTCTTCGAGCTCGCCGAGGGGAACATCCGCCGCGTGGCGGCCGGCGAGCGCGTGGGCACCATCATCACCACCCCCTAAGAACGGAGGGCGCATGGCTGCGATCGAGGACTTTCTCGCGGATGCGAAGCGGCGGATGGACAAGTCGATCGAGGCGACGCACCACGAGTTCAACTCGATCCGCACCGGACGGGCGTCGCCGGCTCTCCTCGACCGGATCAGCATCGACTACTACGGGACTCCGACCCCGCTCAAGAGCCTGGCGTCGATCGGGGCTCCCGAGGCGCGTTTGCTCACCGTGCAGCCGTTCGATCCCGGCTCGATGAAGGCGATCGAGCGGGCGATCCAGGAGTCCGATCTCGGCCTGACGCCGTCGAACGACGGCAAGCTCATCCGCCTCCCGATCCCGACGCTGACCGAGGAGCGGCGCAAGGAGCTCGTCAAGATCGTGCGGCGCGTCGGCGAGGAGGGGAAGGTCGCCATCCGGAACGTGCGCCGAGACGTCCTCCAGCACCTGCGCGAGCTCGTCACGAAAGGCGACGTCGGCGACGATGAGGAGCGGCGCGCCGAGCAGCAGGTGCAGAAGGTCACCGACGAGCACACGAAGGCGATCGACGATCTCCTGAAGGTCAAGGAGTCGGAGATCATGGAGGTCTGAGAGCTGTCAGACCAGGGCTCGAGCGACGACCCGCCCGCAGCGAGTAGCGTCGCCATCATCATGGACGGGAACGGGCGCTGGGCCGCGTCCAGGGGCATGCCCGTCGCCGAAGGGCATCGCGAGGGTGCCCGGGCTCTGCGGCGCACAGTTGAAGCTGCGATCGATCTCGATGTCCGCTCGCTGGCCGTGTACGCGTTCTCGACCGAGAACTGGGCCCGCCCACCCGACGAGGTCGAGTCGATCATGGAGCTGTTGGAGGAGACGATCGAGCGGGAGCTCCCCGACCTCGCGCGCCAAGGGGTGCGGACCCGCTTCTTCGGACGGCGTGACCGGATTCCGGAGGCGCTGCGAGAGAAGATGGCGAAGCTCGAGGTGGAGACAGCTTCCAACGAGCGCCTGCTCCTCTGGATCGCGTTCGACTACGGTAGTCGCGCCGAGCTCGTCGAGGCTGCGCGCGCACTCGTCGAGGAGGGAGTGGCTGCCGAGGAAGTGACCGAGGAGTCGCTCGCGGCTCGGCTCTTTGCTCCCGAGCTCCCGGACCCGGATCTGGTCATCCGCACGTCCGGCGAGCAGCGGCTTTCCAACTTCCTCCTCTGGCAATCGGCCTACGCCGAGCTCGTCTTCACCGACACGTTCTGGCCGGACTTCGGCGAGGAAGAGCTCCGCGCTGCGCTCGACGAGTATGCGCGTCGCGGTCGCAGGTTCGGGTCTCGATGAGCCCCCTCGTATCGCGCGTCGTCGTCTCCGTCATCCTCCTGCCGCTCGTCATCGGACTCGTGTACCTGGGCGGCTGGTGGCTCTTCGGGCTGGGCCTTGTCGCCGGCCTGATTGCGCTTCACGAGCTTTACGCGATGGCGAGAGAACGTCGACCGCTCGTGATCGCGGGCTACATCGGGTTCGTCCTGACGCTTCTCGGCCTACAGCTCGGAGGACTTGCGTGGATGGTCGCCGGGATTCTCGCGACGCTCTTTCTCGCCTTCGTCTTCTACGGACTGTCGGACATCCGGACGTCGGCGACGACGTCCTTCGGCGCGACGCTGCTCGGGGTCGTGTGGGTGGGTGCGGGAATCAGCTTCGTGCTGCTCGTTCGCGACATCCCCGAGCACGGGTTCTGGGCGCTGATCGCGGTGATGTTCACAGTCTTCGCGATGGACACGGCCGCGTTCTTCGTAGGGCGAGCGCTCGGGCGGCACAGGATGGCGCCGGCGATCTCGCCCGGGAAGACCTGGGAGGGCTTCGTCGCGGGTCTGGTCGCAGCGATGGTCGCGGCGTTCCTCGTCCTCTACAAGGATCGCGACGAGTTTCTGACGATTCCGGAGATGCTCGGATTTGGCGCGGCGGTCGCCTTTGCAGGAGTGTTCGGCGATCTCTTCGAGTCGGCCGTGAAGCGTGATCTGCAGCGGAAGGACTCGGGTCGCCTACTTGGCGCCCACGGCGGAATGCTCGACCG
>JBBDMN010000210.1:0-2855 GCA_040878305.1 Gaiellaceae bacterium | reverse complement strand
AAGCGGCCGAAGTAACTCGCCGCATCCCTCGCAGCTGTAGAAGTGCTGGCAGGCGTCTGTCGGCATCGTCTCGACCTTTGAAAAGCCGCACGCCGGGCAGGTGATCCGCGCCTCGGTCACTATTTCCGCCATGCCCAGAGCGTACCGCGATGGTTTCGCCAACCACTTCGTCAACCCTTCCTGGTAGGCGTGCTGCGAGCGGCTATCCTCGCCTCGTGGCGCTAGAACGCCTGCGTGGACGGATGCCGCTTTGGGCATTCATTCTGCTCGCGGTTCTGTGCCTGGCGCTCATCGGGTTGGCGTGCGCCTGTCTGGACGACCAGTTCGCTCAGGCATTCGAACGCGCCTTCCAGGCACCGACCGCGGCCGTCATCGAGGTATGGCCGATCCTTTCAGTCGTCACGCTCGCGACCTTGTCGCTGATCGTCTTGTCAGTGCCCGCCACCGGGCGGGCCTCCCCCGCTCAACTCCAGCGCTTCCGCTTCTGAGCCGTTCGGTCGGACGGATGTCCTGCCCTGCGCGGGCACTGAGCGACGGATCAGAAAGGTGAGCTGATGACAAGAGCAGTGAAGTCAAAGGCACAGCGTCGGCGGCAGGCAGCACCCCCGCCGCCGAAGCGCTCGCCATGGGTAGAGCGCGCCCTCTTCGCGCTCGCAGCGTTGGCGGTCGTGATCCTTGCGGCGTCACTGTGGCGCTTGAGCGGCGATGGACAAGGGACGTCGGCAGCCGATGCGGGGCCGGTGCACGTGCACGGACTCGGGGTGAATCCGGCTGACGGGGCGCTCTTCATCGCGACGCACACCGGGCTCTACCGGTCGGGCGACGGAGACTCGAGGTCAGCCCGGGTGGGGGACAGCCGCCAGGACACGATGGGCTTCACGATCGTGGGCGGGGATCGCTTCCTCGGCTCAGGCCATCCGGACCTGAGGCAGGACCTCCCGCCGCTGCTTGGTCTGATCGAGTCAACTGACAGCGGCGAGAGCTGGGAGCCGATCTCGCTGCTCGGCGAAGCCGATTTTCACGTCCTCCGCTCGTCCGGCGAGCGTGTGTACGGCTACGACTCCTCGAACGATCGGCTGATGGTCAGCGGCGACGCGGGGCGAACGTGGGAAGAGGTCGAGCGACCCGCTCCCCTCGTCGATCTCGCCGCAGATCCGCGCGACGGCCGGCATGTCGTCGCAGCCGGCGTGAGTGATCTGTCCCAGGGACTGTATGAGTCCCGCGACGCGGGTCGGACCTGGAACAGCATCGGAGACTCGGTCGGACTTCTCGCGTGGCCGACCTCCGAGCGGCTGTTTCTCGTCGACGGCGGCGGGAACGTCTTTCTGAGCACGAACAGCGGCGGTCGCTTCGAGCGCCGCGGGTCGATCGGCGGTCAGCCGGCGGCGTTCCTCGGGCAGGGCGCTGACGAGCTCTTCGTCGCGCTCCACGACGGCACGATCAAGCGCTCAGCCGACGGAGGGGCGACCTGGACGGTCCGGTCGACACCATGAAAGAGAGGAGGTGAGAGATGGAGCTCTTGTTGCTCCTCGCCATCCTGGTCTGCCCGATCGTGATGGGCGGGATGATGGTGTTGATGATGCGTCAGATGCGCAGGGGGACCACGAGCGGCGATCGGCCGCACGAGGACGGACCAGGATGAGTCGTCGCGTAGTGGCTACATGCGTGATCGCGTCCGCGATCGGGCTCGCTGTCGTAGCCGCAGTAACCGTGTCTTTCGGCGGCGGGTCGTCGCCGGTTGGAGAGGCCTCGTTGTACCGGGGGAGCGAGCCGCCCGGAGGAATTGCGATGCCCGATTTCTCGCTCCGCAACTACGACGGGCAACCTGTCCGCTCGAGCGACCTTCGCGGCGATGTGACCCTGCTGACCTTTCTCGACAGCCAATGCACGGAATCGTGCCCTGTAATCGCGTGGACCGTTGCACGGACCGTTCAAGCCCTGCACCCGGCCGAACGAGAGGACGTGCGGGCGGTTGCGATCAGCACCGATCCGGCTGAGGACACCGAGGTGAGCGTTCGGAGGTTTCTCGCGCGAAACCGGGCTCTCGGGAGCCTCCAGTACCTCGGCGGCGGCCAGCCGGAGCCTGAGCTACGCCGCGTTTGGAAGTCGTTCTACGTCCTCTCGTCGCTCGAGAGCGGCCAGGACACGCTCCACTCGGCGCCGATCCGGATCTACGATCGAAGCGGCACGTGGGTGGCGACCCTGCACGCCGGCGCCGATCTCAGCGAGGCAAACCTCCTACACGACATCCGCGTCGCTCTCAGACGGTGAGGGTCAGGTTGCGTCCGCGCCAGCAGATCGGCGGGTCGCCCCGAGTAACGTCGCGGGTGTGAGCGTCACCGTCTCAGCACTCCCCGGAGCCGAGCGCGAGCGGCTTGTTCGGTACGCGAAGCTCCTCGCTTGGTCGAGCCTCGTATGGATGACCGCCGAGGGCGTCATCGCGGTGGTCGCGGGAATCGCGGCGGGCAGCATCGCGCTGATCGGGTTCGGCATCGACAGCGCGATAGAGGGCATGGCAAGCGTGGTCATCGTTTGGCGCTTTTGGGGCAGCCGCGCCCTCTCCGAGGCTGCAGAACAGGCGCTCAGAAGCTCGTCGCGGTGCAGTTCTTCATCCTTGCCCCCTACGTCGCGGTCGAGTCGGTTCGCCGCGAAACAGAAGGCTGCGGCATTCGAGCAGGGAGGCGGCCTCGGCAAGCTCCCGATCTGCATGGCGAAGACCCACCTCTCGCTGTCGCACGACCCGGCGCTCAGGAACGCGCCGACCGGCTTCACGGTGCCGATCCGCGACCTGCGTCCCTACACCGGCTCCGGCTGGATCGTCGCCCTCTGCGGCGACATGATGACCATGCCCGGGC
>JBBDMN010000209.1:0-2861 GCA_040878305.1 Gaiellaceae bacterium | reverse complement strand
CGCAGGGAGCGCCCATATCGAGGTAGATATGGGCGCGACTGAGGACGCAGCATCGCGGCGCCCAGCGCCGCCTCGCGACATGGTCGCTCATTTCGAAAGGAGCTCTTTCCGCGCGAGAACCTACTCCGTCTCGGCCTCGGTCGTCGCGGGCGGCAGCTCGGGCGGCTCGAAGCCGGCCGCGTAGCTGACCTTGCCCTCGTACTCCTTCGTGAGGTTCTCGACCCACTCGGTCATGGTGTTCGTGCGCTTTTCCTGGAGAAGCGTAGTCTGGATCGACGCGCGCACCTTCGCGAGCGGCGTGGTCTTGGCCTTCTGCACGGGCGAGAGCGCCTCGATCAGGTGGTAGCCATATGTCGTCTTGACGGGGCTGGAGACGACTCCTTGCTTCAGCTCGAACGCGGTCTTGTCGAACTCGGGCACGGTCTGGCCGCGCGTGATCGTGAGCTTCCCACCGGAGTCCTTCGATCCCGGATCGTCGGAGGTCTGCTTCGCAAGCGCGGCGAAGTCGGCGCCATCCTTCAGCTCGGTGTAGATCCGGTCTGCTTCCGCCTTGCTCTTCGCGAAGTCGACCTTGTCGCCCTTGCTCTTCTCGGAGATCAGGATGTGCCGGACGTCGCGCGACTCGGGTGTGCCGTACTGCGACGCGTTCTGCGTGTAGTAGGCGACGATCTCGGCGTCGGTCACCTCGACGTCCTTCGTCACGGCGTCGAACAGCTTCTGCGAGAGAACGGCTGTCCGGAGGGTCTCGCGGAACTCCTCTTCGGTGAAACCCTGGTCCGCGAGCGCTTTCTCGAACTTCTTTCGATCGCCCTCGAACCGGCTCTTGACGAACTCCTCGAGCTCCTTGTCGACGTCGTTCTCGGCGATCTCGATCCCGAGGCCCGCTGCTTCCTTCTCGAACTCCTCACGCTGGACGAGGAACGCGACGTACTGCGTCTGGACGTTCTGAAACTCGGGCGTCCCGACCTTCGGGAACTCCTGCTTCTGCGCCTCGTACGCCTTCTTTGCCCGCTCGACGAGCCCGTCGAGCTCGGTGCGGGAGATCTCGGTGCCGTCGACGACGGCTACGGCCCCGGTCGGAACGTCGCCTCCGCCGCCGCACGCGGAAGCGACGACCGCGAGGGTCGCACCCAGGGTGGCGAGAGTGATGCGCGAGAGCTTCATGCGGGCCGGTTGGTTATAGCCAAGGCGGTGTTAGGCGGGCGTTGTGGTCCATTCGAGAAAAGTGCGCGATTCGGTTCGGCGGCAACAAAAAGGCCGCGGTTCAGGCGGCCAGACGAGCCCCGACTATAGCATCGGGCAGCTCCAGAGCCGCTTCGAGGGTCTCGACCCTGAGCGAGACCTCGCGCTTCTGGGTCGAGTAGATCGCAGTCGGCGCCGCGGCTCGGAGAATTTGCAGCTCCATCGAGCCGAGAATGAGGGGCCCGACGGTGGCGCGGCCACCCCGGTAGACGAGGTAGTCCGCGCCGAGGCGTGCGAGCTTGAGCTTCGCCTCCTGGATCGCGAACAGGTTCGCGACTGGCTCCGGCACCTGTCCATAGCGATCCTCGGTGAACGCGACGAGCTCCCGGAGCTCGTCCTCGCCCTCGACGAGAGCGATGCGCCGGTGGAGATCGATCTTCAGCGCTTCGGCAGAGACGTAGGACGCGGGGACGTACGCGTCGACGCGCGCATCGACGCGAACCGGGCGCGCGGCGATCCGGCGCTCCCCCGAGAGCTCCGCCACCGCCTCGTTCAGCATCTCGACGTACAGCTCGAAGCCGAGCGCGGCGACGTGGCCCGACTGCTCCGGCCCGAGAAGATCTCCGGCACCGCGGATCTCGAGATCGCGCATCGCGATCTGGAAGCCGGCCCCGAGCTCCGTGTGGTCGGCGAGCGTCGCAAGCCGCGCCCTCGCCTCGGCCGTGAGGTCGGAAGCCTCCGGATAGAAGAGGTACGCGTGGGCGAGGACGTCTGAGCGGCCGACCCGGCCCCGGATCTGGTAGAGCTGGGCGAGCCCGAGCGCGTCCGCCCGCTCCACGATCAGGGTGTTCGCCTGCGGGATGTCGATCCCGGATTCGATGATCGTCGTCGACACGAGCACGTCGGCGTCGCCCGCGACGAAGGCGTGCATCCGCTCCTCCAGCTCGCGCTCCGACATCTGGCCGTGCGCGACGAGGAAGCGGAGATTCGGGGTGAGCTGCTCGAGCTTCTCGGCGGCGTCCTCGATCGACTCGACCCGGTTGTGGAGGTAGAAGGCCTGGCCTCCGCGCGCGTGCTCGCGCTCGAGGGCGGACTTGACGATTTCCTCGTCGTATTCCCCGACCGTCGTCCGAATCGGCCGGCGGCCCTCGGGCGGCGTCTCGATGATCGAGATGTCGCGCAGCCCGGAGAGCGACATGTGCAGCGTCCTCGGGATCGGGGTCGCCGAGAGCGCGAGGACGTCGACCTCGAGGCGAAGCGAGCGGAGGAGCTCCTTCTGCGCGACCCCGAAGCGCTGCTCCTCGTCGAGGATCACCAGCCCGAGCTCGTTCGGGATCACGTCGCGCGAGAGAATCCGATGCGTCCCGATCAGAACCTCGATCTTCCCCTCGCGGAACTCGTCGAGGATCCGCGTCTGGTCGGCGCGCGTCCGGAAGCGAGAGACCATCTCTACACGTACGGGGAAGTCGCGGTAGCGCTCGCGGAACGTGTTCCAGTGCTGCTCGGCCAGAATCGTCGTCGGGCAGAGGACGAGCGTCTGCTTGCCGTTCAGGGCGGCGGCGAAGGCCGCCCGGACGGCGACCTCGGTCTTGCCGAACCCGACATCGCCGCAGACGAGGCGATCCATCGGGCGCGGCGCTTCGAGATCCTCTTTGACCGCTTCGATCGCCTGGAGCTGG
>JBBDMN010000208.1:0-2893 GCA_040878305.1 Gaiellaceae bacterium | reverse complement strand
CTACTCGTGGCCCGTCATCGCCCGCCGGTTGGAGGCGATCTACGAGCAGGTCACGGGTCTGGCGAACGGAGAGGCGCGAGCCGCGTGACAGCCGTGCAACGGGTGTGGCGCTCCGGCTGGGCCCAGGCTGCCGCCCTCGTCCTCGCCGTCGTGCTCGCGTTCGTCGTCCTCTGGTGGCGCGGGCCCGATTGGGCAGACGTCTGGGGCGCGTTCCGGTTCGTCGTCTGGAGCTGGATCGTGCTCGCGCTCCTCTTGAACGTCGCGTCCACGCTCTTCCGCGCCCTCTCCTGGTCGCTCACGATCGGGCAGGCGCTCCCGTCGCAGCATCATCCCCGCCTGATCCACGTCTTCTCGGCCTTCGGCGTCGGTCTGTTCGCGAACGCGATCGTTCCCGGCAGGCTCGGGGAGCTCGCTCGGGTCGCGACGTTACGGCGCCACCTGGTGGGCGCCCCGCCTGGGACCACGGTCACGCTCGTGGGGACGGTGTTCGCGCACCGCCTCTTCGACCTCGTCCCCGCGACGATCCTCGTGGTCTGGGTGCTTCTGACCGCCGAGGTGCCGCACTGGGCGGTCGTCGCGCTGCTGATCGCGGTGGCGGCCGGCTTCGCGCTCTTCACGGTCGCCTGGCTCGGCGCGCGCCGCCACCAGCGGCCGGTGGTGAGCGAGGGGATGGGTACCGCTCGGCAGCTGCTCGGGATGGCCCGCCAGGGGTTGTCGGTGCTCAACGCGCCGGTGCCGCTCGCCGGCGCGATCCTGTTTCAGTGCGCGGGGTGGCTCCTGCAGCTGCTCGCGGTGTACGTCGCAATGCAGGCCTTCGGCATCGACGCTCCGCTGCCCGCCGCGGGCCTCGTCCTGGTGCTGATGAACGTGGCCACGATCGTCCCGCTCTGGCCGGGCAACGTCGGCCTCGTCCAGGCTGCGGTCGGCCTGCCGCTGCGCAACTACGGCGTCCCCTACGCGACGGGGTTCGCATACGGCATCGCGCTCCAGGCGCTCGAGATGGCGTGCGGCATCGGGATCGGCTTGCTCGCCCTCACCCGCGAGGGCATCTCCATCGCGGTGCTGAGACGGATGGACAACGAGGAGGACTCCTCCGAGAACGCCGTCGAAGGCGTCGAGGGCGCCGTGGACGAGCTCCAGCAGGAGGCCGCCCGTGAGAGCGCTCCTGTGCCCCGCTAGCCTCAAGGGCGTCCTCTCCGCAGGCGTGGCCGCTGCCGCTCTTGCGCGTGGCGCCCGCGAGGCGGGAGTGGATGCGCTCGAGCTGCCGGTCGCCGACGGGGGAGAAGGCACGGCCGAGGTGCTGCAGGCGGCGCTCGGGGGCGAATGGCGAGAGGCGCGCGTCTCCGATCCCTTCGGGAGACCGGTGCTGGCGCGCTGGCTCTCGCTCCCGGATGGGCGCGCGATCGTCGAGGCCGCCGCCGCGATCGGCTTGCCGCTTCTCGCCGCCGAAGAGCGCGACCCGCTTCGAGCATCGAGCCGTGGCCTCGGCGAGCTCGTGCTCGCCGCGCTCGCGTCCTCTCCTGCTTCTCTCGTTGTCGCGCTGGGCGGCTCCGCGACGGTCGACGGGGGCGCCGGATTGCGTGAGGTCGTCGCGACGCTCCCGGTTCCGACCGTCGCGCTGTGCGACGTGCGCACCTCGCTCGCCGATGCAGCTCGCCTCTTCGGTCCCCAGAAGGGCGCCTCGGAGGAAGACATCGCGGTACTCGAGCGTCGCCTCGACTCGATGGACGAGTTGCGTCCCTACGCCTCGCTGCCGGGCGCAGGCGCCGCAGGGGGGCTCGGGGCCGCCCTCGCTGCTCTCGGGGCGGAGCTCGTCCCGGGCGCTGCGACCGTGCTCGACCTCGTCGGCTTCGACGAGCACCTCTCCGGCTGCGACCTGGTCGTCACGGGCGAAGGGCAGGTGGACGCGACGACGGCCGAAGGAAAGGTGCCAGGTGAGGTCGTCGCGCGCTGCCTGTTGGCGGGAGCTAGGTGCGTCGTCTTCGGCGGGCGCGTGTCGGTAGAGATCGAGGGAGCGGAGACGGTAGCGCTCTCGGGCGATCCGGCCCGAGCGGAAGCCGATCTCGTCGAGCTGGGAGTCGTCTTGGGAGCTAGAGGCTGAGGTGCAAGAGGAGCGCCAGCGGCCGCGAAGCGGACGCCTTCAGGGATTTTCGCGCGACCGGAGTCCGCACGAGCGGATTCCGGTCTTGCGCCAGGTCAGGCGAAGGCAAGCCTCGCCCTTACGGAATCAGCGCGATTCGGCGCTGGCGAGCCGGTCGGCCATCGCCTCGAGCAGCTTCCAGGCGACTGCCGGACGGGCCTCCACGAACGGGCGGAAGACGAACACGGGCAGGCCAAAGGTGCGCAGATCGGAGACCGCCGTCACGGTCGCCGTTCGCGGGCGACGGTCGATCAGCGCGATCTCGCCGAACGCGTCTCCCGGCCCCAGCTTCCCGACGTCTTTCCCTTGCACCTCGACCGAAGCCTCGCCGCTTTCGACGACGAAGAACATCATGCCGCCCTCGCCCTCGAGGGCGATCCGGTCTCCGGCGGAGAACCTTCGCTCGTTGAACTCGTCCGCCAGGCTCTCGAGCTCCCGGTCGTCGAGCCCGGAGAAGAGCGAGATCTTGCGGAGGAGGTCTGGTGTCGGCTTCGCCATCGAGGCGATTCATACACGAACTGCGGGCCTTCTGTCACGCGGTCGGGTCGGACGGCGACAGCTCCTCGATCCTGAGCTCGGCTGCCTGTAGCCGTTCGGCGCACGCCCGGTAGAGCTCTTCTCCGCGACGGAAGAGCGCGATCGCGTCGTCGACGGCGACGTCGCCCCGCTCGAGCCGCGCGACGACGTCTTCGAGCTCCTTCTGGAGCTCTTCAAAGCTCCGCTCGCGCCCCTCGCCGGCGTCGGCGCCCCCCC
>JBBDMN010000207.1:0-2904 GCA_040878305.1 Gaiellaceae bacterium | reverse complement strand
TCCGCGCATGGTCGCCGCGGCCGGGGAGCGCGCGAAGGCCGTGCTGGTTCACGGGCACGACGGCATCGCAACCGAGGGTGGCACATGGCACCACATCAGGCTCGTCGTGCAGGGCGATCCTCGGGGTGCCATCTGGGTGCATACGCTGGAGCGTCTTCCGAGGAGCGCGCGGGACGGGCTCGAGACGCTCGCCGCTCAGGTCGCGCTCGCGCTCGAAAGCGCCGCACTGGCCGAGGATCTCCACGAGCGCCAGAGCACCGAGCGCTTTCGCTCGCTCGTCCAGAGCTCGAGCGACGTGATCGCGCTCCTCTCGCCGGATCTCACGATCCGGTACCACACGCCTTCGGTTGAGCGAGTCCTAGGGTACGGGGAAGACGAGCTCGTGGGCAAGCTCCTGACGGAGCTGCTCGAACCCGCCGATGCTGAGAGTTTGAGCTCGTTCCTGGCCGACGTGCTCGCCGCGCCCGCCACCCCGATGCCGAGTGACCTGCGGCTCCGCCGAAAGGACGGGTCGATCGGCCAGCTGGAGAGCGTCTTCAACAACCTCCTCGACGACCCGAACGTCGCCGGCGTCGTCGTCACGGCTCGCGACGTCACCGAGCGTCGCAGACTCGAAGCCGAGCTCGCGCATCAGGCGTTCCACGATTCGCTCACCGGGCTCGCGAACCGGGCGCTCTTCGCGGATCGCGTCGGACACGCCCTCGATCTCGGGGTACGCGGGCACAACCTGTTCGCCGTCTTCTTCATCGACCTCGACGACTTCAAGACGGTCAACGACAGCCTCGGGCATGCCGCCGGCGACGAGCTGCTGGTCACGGTCGCGCGCCGACTCGAGAGCTGTCTCCGACCGGAGGACACCTGCGCTCGTCTGGGCGGTGACGAGTTCGCGATCATGGTCGAGAACATTGCCGACCCGGACGCTGCCGTGGTCGTCGCCCAGCGGCTTCTCGCGGCGATCGCGGAGCCGCTGCCCGGATCCGGGATCGGCGTACAGGCAAGCATCGGCATCGCCCTCGGAACCGGCGCCCAGTCGACGAGCGAGATTCTTCGCAGCGCTGACCTCGCCATGTACCGCGCGAAGGGCGAAGGAAAGTCTCGCTATGCGCTATACGAGCCTTCGATGCACGAGCAGGTGCTGGAGAGGCTCGAGCTGAAAGCGGCACTCGGGCGCGCGGTTGTGGCGGAAGAGTTCGAGATCCACTACCAGCCCATCGTGGCCCTGAAGTCGGGTGCGATCGTGGGGGTCGAGGCACTCGTGCGCTGGCGGCACCAGGAACGGGGGCTCGTCTGGCCCGACGAGTTCATTCCACTTGCAGAGGAGACGGGCTTGATCTTTCCGCTCGGCCGCTTCGTCCTCCACAGTGCCTGCCGCGACCTGGCGGCCTGGCGTGCGCGCGGGCATCGCGACCTCGGAATCAGCGTCAACATCTCGGCGAAGCAGCTCGCAAGCGCGAGCTTGCGGGCCGACGTGGTCGCGGCCTTGACCGAGTCGTCGCTCGATCCCTCTCGGCTGACGCTCGAGATCACCGAGAGCGTGCTCCTCGACAGCGAGGCCGTGATCGCAAGGCTCCAGGAGCTGAAGCGGCTCGGCGTGCGAATCGCGATCGACGACTTCGGGACGGGGTATTCGTCGCTCAACTACCTGCGCCGCTACCCCGTCGACATGCTCAAGATCGCGAAGCCCTTCGTCGACGAGGTCGGCTCGGGCACCGAGCAGGAGCGTCTCGCTTCGGCGATCCTCGGGCTCGGCACGACCCTCGGCCTCGCCACGGTCGCAGAGGGAATCGAAAGCGCCTCTCAGCGCGACCGGCTGCGCACGCTGCGTTGTAGCTACGGGCAGGGCTTCTTTTTCTCTCCTCCCCTGTCCGTGGACGAGGTCGACATGTTTCTGCGCAAGCCTCTCGTCGCGTAGATACTCGGGACATGCGCGCCCTCGCGCGTCTCGTCGCCGTCACGCTTCTCGCTATCGTCGCGCTCGTTCCCTCAACCGGGGCCGCGCCACGAGTCACGCCGTCGCTCGCGACCCTCCTCAAGCGGCACGTGCCGGTGCTCGTGCTGCATCCAGCGGAGCGCGTCCTGCCGGTTCCCGTGGAGGGCTTTCTCGCCGACTCCGACCTTGTGCGGCGAACCGCGACCGGGTGGGAGAAGGCCGCGGGGCCGCTCCCGGCCGGTGGTTCGGATCTCCGGCTCGACCAGCGGCTCTGCCTCGCCGTCGAGGGCGTCGCTGCTACGCCGTGCTATGTGGAGGCTGAAGCTGCGCACCGGGCCGGGCCGGTCGTGTACGGCGCAGCGTTCCGAACGAGGAACCGCATCGACCTCCAGTACTGGCTCTGGTACCCGTGGAACGTCTACAGCCCGACTGTTCCGCCGGGCGACCTCTGGCAAGTGCACGAGGGTGACTGGGAGGCGGTCTCGGTCATCCTCGATCTGAAGGGGAAGCCGCTCCATGTCGGGACCTCGCGCCACAGCGAGGGAGCGCGACGGGAGTGGGCGCGGGTGAAGAAGCGCGGACTCCGGCCGGTTGTCTTCGTCGCGCTCGGCTCGCATGCCAACTTCTTCGGCCCCGGAGCGCACCGGTTCGACCCGCGCTTCGTCGACCCCGCGCTGATCTCCGTCATCAAGGCCTACGGCGCCCGCCCCGTCGACTTCGCCGGGAACGGCCGCGTCGTCCGGCCCAGGCTCGTACGCGTGACGGCGACGGCTCCCCGCTGGATGACGTTCGCCGGAGCCTGGGGCGAGGACGGGTATGTGCACTTTCCCGACAACCTCCCTATCCGCTCGGGCGCAGGCCCGGTCGGACCCGCCTTCCACGAGCAGTGGCGGAGGCCGGTCGCCGAAGTCCTCTCGTGGCCGCGTGGATGAGCTGTGGCTCGTGCACGCGCAAACTCCGCGGCCGCGAAGCGG
>JBBDMN010000206.1:0-2920 GCA_040878305.1 Gaiellaceae bacterium | reverse complement strand
GCGAGCTCGCCTATGGCCTCCATCAGCTCGTCGCCGCCGACGGTCTCGTTCGCGACGACGAGCACCCGGCGTTCGTCGGGCGGGCCGACGGACTCGATCTGCTCCCGCGGCGGGCTCGGCCCGCGCTGGCGCAGGTAGATCCAGAACGCCCCGCCCGCCAGGAGGAGGAAGGCGGCGAGCCCGAGCCACGGGTTGATCCACGAGGCGCCGACGATCAGCGCGAAGGCGCCGATCGAGATCAGTACGAAGCGGAACGCAGCAGCTTCGCTGCGAAATGGGCTCTCCATGACATCCTCAGATGAGGTAGACGACCGAGTAGACGACGATCCACATGACGTCGACGAAGTGCCAGTAGATACCTGGGAGCTCGACGCCGTGGTGGTGCTCGGGCGTGAAGTGTCCCCGGAAGCCGCGGACGATCACCATCCCGAGCAGGGTCAGCCCGATGAAGACGTGGGCGCCGTGGAGTCCGGTGAGGCCGAAGAAGACCGACGCGAAGGCGCCGTCCCCGGTGTTGAAGCCCACGTTCAGATACTCGACGACCTGAGTGCCGAGGAAGGCGAGACCCATGAGGAACGTGAGCACCATCCCGGCGAGGAAGGCAGGGCGATTCCCGCGCTTGATCGACTGCAGCGCCCAGTGCATCGTGAAGCTCGAGGTGACGAGGATCGCCGTGTTCACCCCGGCGACGAAGACGGGGAAGTGGTACGGCTCGGGCGGCCACGTCTCAGGCGCGGACGGGCTGACGACGCGCACGAAGAAGTAGGCGGTGAAGAACGAGCCAAAGAGCATCGCCTCCGACGCGATGAAGAGGAACATGCCGAGCACGCGCGCGTCGACGCGCGAGCTCCTGTTCGCCTCGGGCGGGCCGTGATGCTCGTGGACCGCTTCGGCGTGCGAGGTCATACCGCCACCTGAACCTCGGCCGGCTCCACCACGACGTGCTCGACCGGCAGGCCGCTCTCCGAGCGCAGGCGCCCCACGAGGTCGCGCCGGAGCCAGCCCGAGCCCCTGCCCGGGAACGTGGAGACGAGGATCTCGTCCGTGCGCTCGTCGTGCACGGCCTGCATCGCCGCCGTGAACGGGTCGGGGTGCGCGATCTGGCCGTGGACGTCGATCCCCTCGGAGCGAAGAGCCGACAGCGCAGCCCGAAGCCGCCGCTCAGCCTCGGGATGCTCCGACCGGGTCGGATCGCTTTGAGGGCACACGATCAGGAAGCTGACGTCTCCCTCGCGAGCTCGGGTCCGGATGCGTTCGAGCAGCGGCTCGGCGAGCACGGTCTCGTTCGCCACGACGAGGACGTTCGCCCCCGAGCGCGTGGCCGCGTCGACGACGACGTGCTCGACCGGCCGGTCCCCGGCGCCGCGCCTGATCTCCTCGACGAGGTTCTTCCGGAGCCACCCCGACTTCGTCTCGGAGTGGGTCGAGACGATGATCTCGTCGACGTCTTCCGATGCCAGGACATCCCTGACGGCGGACAGCGGATCGTCGTCGAAAACCGTCCCGTGGGCCGGGATCCCAGCCTGGCGGAGCGCTGTGAGCGTCCTGTCCAGACGACGACCGGCGGCCGCACGACGCGAGTCGCGATAGACGACGTAACCCTCGCGCGGCTGTGTCACCGGAGCCACGACGAGCACCTTGATCGGCCCCCGCTCCGCGCGCCGCTTCACCGCGCTCACCAGCTCTCCGCCGACGAGCGTCTCGTTCGCGATCACGAGCACGGAGGACGCAGCCGTCACGCGTGCACCTCCTCGGTCTCCCGCGCCTCCTTCGCCGGGCTCATGACGGCGTGGCGGGCACCGGGGACGCCGTACTCATACGGCCCGCCGACGACCTGCGGGATCTCGTCGAAGTTGAAGATGGGCGGCGGGGACGAGACCTGCCATTCGAGCGTGTGCGCGCGCCACGGATTCGCCTCGGCGATCGGACCGCGGGTCCAGCTCGTCACCATGTTGTAGACAAACACGATGAACGAGACGCCGAGGAGGAACGAGGCGATCGTGATGGCGAAGTTCAAATCGCCGAACGCCTCCTCGTAGTCGGAGACGCGGCGCGGCATCCCCCGTAGGCCGACGTAGTGCATCGGGAAGAAGGTCGCGTTGAAGCCGACGAAGGTCATCCAGAAGTGAAGCTTCCCCAGCCGCTCGCTGTACATGCGCCCGGTCATCTTCGGGAACCAGTAGTAGACCCCCGCGAAGATCGTGAACACCGAGCCGCCGAAGAGGACGTAGTGGATGTGGGCGACGATGAAGTACGTGTCCGAGGCGTGGATGGTGATCGGCACGGCGCCGAGGTAGATGCCCGAGAGCCCTCCGATCACGAACATCGTCACGAAGCCGAGCGCGAACAGCATCGGCGTCGAGAGGCGGATACGGCCCTGCCAGAGGGTCGCGGTCCAGGAGAAGACCTTGATCCCGGTCGGGACCGCGATGAGCAGGGTCGTGATCATCATCGGTACCCGCAGCCAGTCGGCCATGCCCGCGACGAACATGTGGTGGGCCCACACGGAGAAGCCGAGCACGAGGATCCCCATCAGGGAGAGGGCCATCAGCCGGTAGCCGAAGATCGGTTTCCGGGACATCGAGGCGATGACCTCGGAGACGATCCCGAACCCGGGCAGCATCATGATGTAGACGGCCGGGTGGCTGTAGAACCAGAAGATGTGCTGGTAGCCGAGGACGTACCCGCCTCCCTCGGGCGTGAAGAAGTCGGTGTGCAGGATCCGGTCGAACATCACGAAGAACTGCGATCCCGCGATGAAGGGCGTCGCGATGACGACGAGGAGTGACGTCGTGAAGTTCGCCCAGACGAGCAGCGGCATGCGCCAGAAGGTCATCCCCGGCGCCCGCATCGTGATGATCGTGACCAGGAAGTTGAGGGCCGTCATGATCGACGAGGCCCCCGCCCACTGGACGCCCAT
>JBBDMN010000205.1:0-2976 GCA_040878305.1 Gaiellaceae bacterium | reverse complement strand
CCCGAAGAGATCACCGCGATCCTGAAGGACCGGATCAAGGAGTTCGACGTCGAGACCGACCTCTCCGAGGTCGGCACCGTCCTCCAGGTCGGCGACGGCATCGCCCGCATCCACGGCCTCGAGAACTGCATCGCCCTCGAGCGGCTCGAGCTCGAGCACGGCGTCGTCGGCATCGCGTTCAACCTCGAGGAGGACAACGTCGGGACAGCGCTCTTCGGGGAATGGCAGAAGGTCAAGGAAGGCGAGCCTGTTCGCCGCACCGGCGAGGTCATGAGCGTGCCCGTGGGCGAGGGTCTCCTCGGTCGCGTGGTCGATCCCCTCGGCAATCCTCTCGACGGGCTGGGGCAGATCGAGGCTGCCGAGCGAAGGCCGCTCGAGTTCAAGGCACCCGGGGTGATCAGCCGGCAGCCGGTGAACGAGCCGCTGCAGACCGGTCTCAAGGCGATCGACTCGATGATCCCGATCGGGCGAGGCCAGCGCGAGCTGATCATCGGCGACCGCTCGACGGGAAAGACCGCGATCGCGATCGACACGATCCTGAACCAGCGCGGTGGAGACGTAATCTGCGTCTACGTGGCCGTCGGCCAGAAGGGCTCGACCGTCGCGCAGGTGGTCGAGAGACTTCGGGACGCCGGCGCGATGGAGTACACGATCGTCGTCTCGGCGCCCGCGCAGGAGGCCGCGCCGATCAAATGGATGGCGCCGTTCGCGGGTTGCGCCATGGGCGAGTACTTCCTCTACAACGGCAAGCATGCACTCCTCATCTACGACGATCTCTCGAAGCACGCCGATGCATACCGGCAGCTCTCGCTGCTCCTTCGGCGCCCGCCGGGGCGCGAGGCCTTTCCGGGTGACGTCTTCTATCTGCACTCGCGGCTGCTCGAGCGTGCTTGCAAGCTCTCCGACGAGCTCGGCGGCGGCTCGCTCACCGCGCTCCCCATCATCGAGACGCAGGCGGGCGACATCGCGGCCTACATCCCGACGAACGTGATCTCGATCACCGACGGGCAGATCTTCCTCGAGTCGAGCCTCTTCTTCTCGGGCGTCCGCCCGGCGATCAACGTCGGCACCTCCGTCTCCCGCGTCGGCGGCAACGCCCAGCAGCGGGCGATGCGCAAGGTTGCGGGACGCCTCCGCCTCGACCTCGCGCAGTATCGCGAGCTGGAGGCCTTCTCCCAGTTCGGCTCCGAGCTCGACCAGGCGACCCAGAACGCTCTCGGGCGCGGCGAACGGATGGTCGCGACGCTGAACCAGCCGCAATACCAGCCGTGGCCCTTCGAGGAGCAGGTCGTGGCCATCTACGCCGGGATCAACGGCTACCTCGACAAGATCCCGGTGGGCCAGGTGCCGCGCTTCCACGACGAGCTCCGCGAGCACCTGCGCACGGACCGCGCGATCCTCACGTCGATCCGCGAGTCCGGGGACATCGCCGAGGAGACGGAGGCCAAGCTGAAGGCGGAGCTCGACAAGTTTCTCGGCGTCTTCTCGGTCGAGGAGGAGAAGGGGCTCGCCGGGTAGCGCATGGCCTCTGTACAGGACATCAAGCGACGGATCAGCTCCGTCCGCAACACGCGCAAGATCACGCGCGCGATGGAGCTCGTCGCGGCGGCCAAGCTCCGCCGGGCTGAGACGCGGATCAAGGCGCTGCGCCCGTATGCGGAGACGATGAACGAGCTCATCGCAGGCGTCGGTCGCGCCGCCAGCTCGGTCCGTCTCCCGCTCCTCGAGCAGCGGGAGCAGGTGGAGACGGTTGCCATCGTCCCACTGACCGGGGATCGCGGTCTTGCCGGCGCCTTCAATGCCCAGGTCATCCGGCGGGCGCTCGCGCTGGAGCGTTCCCTGCAGGCCGAAGGGAAGACCGTTCGCTGGGTCGCGGTCGGGAAGAAAGGGCGCTCCACGCTGCTCTTCCGCCGGCGCGAGCTCGCGGGTGCGTACATGGGCTTCACGGACCGGCCCGCCTACGAGGATGCGCAGGCGATAGCACACCGCGTCGCCGAGCTCTTCACCGAGGGGGAGATCGATCGCGTCACGCTCGTCTACAACACGTATATCTCGGCGCTCACGCAGCGCGTCACCGAGCAGGACGTCCTCCCGATCTCACCGGAGATCCTCGAGACCGACGACGACGAGCGCGCCGCCGACACGCTCCGCGGCGACTTCATCTTCGAGCCCGAGCCCGACGAGATCATGGAGCGGCTGCTCCCCGTCTACGTCGAGACTCAGATCTACCGTGCGCTCCTCGAGTCGACCGCCTCCGAGCAGGGGGCGCGGATGACCGCGATGCGGAACGCGTCGAAGAACGCGGGAGAGCTCATCGACACGCTCACGCTCCGGATGAACCGGGCTCGCCAGGCCGAGATCACGCAGGAGATCCTCGAGGTCGTCGGCGGCGCCGAAGCTTTGACGTAGGGGAACCCATGGTTGGTCGTAGGGGAACCCATGGTGCCCCTACGAGACCCCTCCTTTTTTGCCGTGCACGCCAGAGCCGCGGCTGGCCTCCCGGCGGGCACAGCCCGCCTCCGGCCCCGAGGGGTGGTTGTCCGGAGAAGCGCCTGTCTAAGCCGAAGTTCCCCGCAATAACGCTCGTCTGAGCGGCCACGATCCCGGCTGCGTACTGGGGTCGCGGCTTCTTCTCGGTTGGATGATGTGGTCAGTAGTTATCCGTCCGATTGGTGTGAGAGCATCGTCTCATGGGCAGGAAGCCACGCTCCACGGGACCCTTCCACGTGGTTACGACAAGGCGGCAGGGGAAGCACCGCGAGTACGTCGCGCACCTGCTCCGGCGCTCCTACCGAGAGGGCGGCACCGTGAAGAAGGAGACGGTCGCCAACCTCTCGCACCTGCCCGAGGAGGTGATCGAGCTGATCCGCGGCGCGCTGCGCGGGCAGCGCTTCGTCGCCGCCGAGGAGGCGCTGGCGGTCCACCCCTCCCAGCCCGAGCGCGGCGGCGAGGTCGCGCTCGCGATGGCGCGGCGGC
>JBBDMN010000204.1:0-2981 GCA_040878305.1 Gaiellaceae bacterium | reverse complement strand
GAGCCCACATCCACATGGGCACCATCGCCGGGAAGTTGAACGGCGTGATGCCGGCTACGACGCCCAGCGGTTGGCGAATCGAATAGACGTCGACCCCGGTCGAGGCCTGCTCGGAGTAGGAACCCTTGAGGAGCGTCGGGATGCCGCAGACGTACTCGATCACCTCGATCCCGCGCTGCACCTCGCCGAGCGCGTCGGAGAGAACCTTCCCGTGCTCCGCCGTAAGGAGGCGCGCGAGATCCTCGCGGTGCTCGTCAAACAGGTCGTAGATGCGAAAGAAGAGGTCTGCGCGCTTCGAGAGCGACCACTTGCGCCACTCGCCGAACGCAGCCTTCGCGGTCGCAACGGTGCGGTCGATCTCCTCGATGCTGGCGAAAGCGACCTCTGCGGTCTGCTCACCGGTCGCCGGGTTGTAGACCGGTCCGCTCCGCCCCGATCCGCCTGGCAGCGTTGCGCCGCCGATCCAGTGGCCGATCGTCTGCAGCTCCGTCGTCACTACTGCGCTCATGTCGACACCTCCGCTCGATGCTGCCCTTCGCCAAAGCGTAGCGCCGTAGCGCTCTATGCAGGAATGATCAGGCTGGCGAGGTCGCGCGGGTAGTAGGTCAGGATCTCGATCCCGCCCTCCGTCACTAGGACCGTGTCGGAATGACGGAAGCCACCGAGGTCGGGTGCGTACAGGCCGGGTTCGACGGTGAACACCATCCCGGGCCGGATCTCCGTGTGATCGCCCGAGTCGAGGAACGGGCCCTCGTGATAGCGGAGCCCGATCGCGTGCCCGGTGTGGTGGCGCCAGTAGGCGAAGAGGTCGTGCTGGGCGAAGTACGTTCGCACCGCCATGTCCACGTCGGAGCAGAGCGCGCCCGGCCTGATCGCTTCGAACGCGACGTCCTGCACCGCCTTCATGTGCCCGAACATCCGCTCCTGCTCGGTCGAGGGCTCGCCGATGATCATCGTCCGCTCGAGCTCGGAGAGGTAGCCCCAGACCGGCGCGCTCGCTCCGGTCACGAGCACGTCTCCCGCCTCGAAGACGAGATTGCCCGCGAGCGCGTGCGGGATTGCCGAGTTGCGCCCGATCTGCCCGCGGTACCCCGCGTGCGCGCCGCTCGAGAAGAAGCTCTGCGCGCGGTAGATCTCGCCGATCGCGTCGAGCATCGCGAAGGTCGCCTCGTTCGACGCGCGTTGCGCGACCTCAGTCTCGGTCACGCCCGGGCGCGTGTAGCGCTGAAGAAGCCGATGCGCCAGGTTCCCCCAGCGGCAGCTCTCGCGGATCAACGCAATCTCGGCCTCCGACTTGACAGCCATTTGCTCCTCGATCTGCTCGACGATCCGGATCACCCGCGCTCCTGAAAGCTCCGACAGCGTCGGGCCCCGATACCCGAGGATCCAGGGGTAGCCGTCCTGATCGGCGCCGATCGTCCCGGCCAGGCCCAGATCGGCGAGCGTCTTCTCGAGCGCCGTTTCCGATCGCGGCTCGCCCGGGTACTCGAGGTAGTGCTCGACGCGGTCGAGCGTCGACTTCGCCTCCGCATGCTCGACCTCGAGCCGCGGGACGACGAGCGCCCGCGTCCCGTCCGCGGCGAGGACGAGCGCGATCGGCCGCTCGGTCGGCGCGAACGCGAATCCCGCGTAGTAGAGGACGTAGTACGGATCGAAGAGGACGACTCCGGACACGTCCTCGGAGCGCACGCGCTCCAGCAAGGCGTCGCAGCGGGCGCGATGCTCCTCCGGCGAGATCGCGATCGACGTCACCACGGTTCTGGAGCCTACTCCGGAGGTACTCTCGTCGAGGAGTGAGGTCTTTCCTCGTCTCGGTCGCGGTCGTCGTGTGCGCGGCAATGAGCGGGACCGCACAGGCGGCTCCGCCGTTCGAGTACGACCGCGAGCTCGGCGACGTGGCGCGGGCGACGCTCCGGCAGGCGGTTTCGGACGACCCGGGCTTCGCTCGCGCGGACGTGAAACGCGTATACATCCGCTGCTATCTGGACAAGCGGTCGTTCGAGCGCGCGTTCGAGCGGCGGTTCGGGCTCTCCGCATCGCGCGTGATCGCCTACTACGCGGGCGGCGCCGATGTCCACCTGCGCGACGGGACCTGCGACAACGTCCGATCCTTCCTCGGCGGGAGGCACACGGTCTACACCGCGGGTGCGTACGCGATCCTCCTGCACGAGGCGCTGCATCGGCAAGGCGTCCAGGACGAGCGGATCACGACGTGCCTCGCGAACGACGCGGTCCGCTGGGGGACTGAGTGGCTCGGCTTCGACGAGACGAAGGCGCTCCGCGCCCGCAACCTCGCGCTCACCTTCACGAGGCTCTTCTCCCCGGCGTCCTACCGCATGGGGAAGCCGAACTGCCTGCTCCTCGGCCGGCGGACGGACTGGACCGATCATCGTTAACGTCTCCGCTACGTGGCCGACACCGCGAAGTCCAAGAAGAGCGTCGAGGAGGAGCAAGAGCAGGAGGACCTGAAGAAGCGGCTCGAGCGCGAGCACGGAGAGCTACTCGAGGAGCTGCGGGCGCTCATCCCCGGAGCCGAGGTCTTGTTCGGTTTCCTCCTCGCGATCCGTTTCACCGGTCAGTTCGGCGATCTGACCGACACCCAGCGTTATGTCTACTACGTCACGCTTCTGAGCACCGCGGCGGCGCTCGTCTTCCTCCTGGCGCCGGCGGCGTACCACCGGATCAGGTTCCGGGCGGGGGACAAGGAGTACATGGTGAGCAAGGGGAACCGAGAGGCGATCGCGGGGTCCGCCTCGATCTCCGTCGCCTTCACAGGCGTCATCTATCTCGTTACGGATCTCGTATTCGGGACGGTGCAGGCGGCCCTCGTTGCGGCGGGGTTCTTCGCTCTGATCGCGTGGCTGTGGTGGGGAATCGCCCTCTATCGCGCGTGGACGGAAGCCGAAAACGGCTCAGTCGAGCCGGGTTCGTAGCCGTCGTTTCGGCCCGCGCCTGGTCCGAGCGGCCCGAGCGCGTCGGCT
>JBBDMN010000203.1:2341-2983 GCA_040878305.1 Gaiellaceae bacterium | reverse complement strand
TGATCGAGAACCTGGATCCGGTCGCAAACGTCCATGACGAGCGCCATGTTGTGGTCGATCAGAAGAACGCCGGCGCCTTCGACGTCCCCCACCGACCGGATGACCGCGGCGAAGTCCGGCACCTCGGCCTCGGGCAAGCCGGCGGCCGGCTCGTCGAGGAGGACGAAGCGCGGCTCGGTGGCGAGCGCGCGGGCGACGCCGAGGCGCCGCTCGTCCCCGTGCGCGAGCGCGCCGGCGGCCCGGCTCGCGTAAGGCGCCAGCTGCAAACGATCGAGCAGCTCGTCCGCACGACGCCGCGCAGCGCGTGGCCCGGAGCCCGCGCCGATCGCCGCGACCTCGACGTTCTCCCGGACGGACAGGCTTCGAAACGAGCGACTGTGCTGAAACGTGCGAGCGAGGCCATGCCGCCCTCGCCGGTGCGGTGTCCAGCGCGTGACGTCTCGACCCTCGAGCTCGACCGAGCCCTCCTGGGGAAAGTCGAAGCCGGTCAGCACGTTGACGAGCGTCGACTTGCCCGCGCCGTTCGGACCGATCAGTCCCACGATCTCGTGCCGGTGGAGCTCGAGCGTCACCTCCCGCAGCGCCTGCACGCCCTCGAACGCGCGCGAGACCGAGGCGGGGGGGGGGGGGGGGGGGGGGGGG
>JBBDMN010000203.1:0-2331 GCA_040878305.1 Gaiellaceae bacterium | reverse complement strand
CCCCCCCCCCCCCCCCTGGTCTCCTGCGGATTTTCCCCTTCCGACAAATCCCGTCAGATCTTCGGGACGACCTTCGCCTTCACCGTTCCGACGACCTTCGGGACGTTGTCCTGCACGCGGATCACCCGGTACTGCCGGCCGAACACGGTGTGCAGGCTCTTCGAGAAGCTCACCTTGCCGGAGAGCGTGGAGACGTTCTTGAACTTCTCCATCTGTGCAGCAAGCTGGGCCCCGTTCGTCGAGCCTCCCGTGCGGCGAAGCGCAGTCAGAAGCCCGTCGATCGCTGCCGGCCCCGTGATGAACCCACCGGTGCTCCCTCCCTTTGCGATCGCCGCCTTGTTCCGCTTGGCGACAGCGTTCACCGCAGCGACGGGATCGTCCCCGAAGGCCGATGCGAACGTCACGTAGTAGTAGTTCGTGATCTTCGGGTCCGGCGTGTACCAGTAGTTCCCGTCACCCGCCCAGGAGTTCAGCATGGGGGTGTTGTTACCCAGCGTGCGCAGGCCGTTCAAGATCGGTACCTGGGCGCCGAAGGCTGCGGCGGTCGAGGTCACGATCACGTCGGCCTCTTCTCGGTTCAGGCGAGTGACGACGTTCTGGAAGGACGCCGGGTTGCCGCCGAGCGACTGGTACGTCTCCTTCGTGACGATCGTGCCGCCGAGCTGCTTCCACCGCGCCTCGAAGGCCTGTACCACGTTCCGGAAGTACACGATGACGGTATCGGTGGCGAGCGAAGCGTCGCGCCAGCCTCTCCTCCATGCGTACTCGGCCATCGCAGAGCCCTCGTCTTGCGCAACGTTGCCGAACGAGAACGCGAGGCGTCCCTTGGCACCGAAGCGCTTCGGGCCCATCTGGTCGGTGCCGATGCAGGGCGCGATCGTGAGCTTTCCGGCGTTGATGGACTCCTGCACGACAGGAGCGGCAAAGTCGACGTCGCACGTCGTAAAGATGACGTCGGCGCCCTGTCCGAGCAGCCTGGCCGCGCAGGCTTTGGCGGATGCCGGCTTGTTGCCCTGCGTGTCGCAGGTGGTAATCCTCAGGTTCACGCCAGGACCTCGGTTGACGCGCTTGACGTGATCCCTGGCTGTAGCGAGCGCCGGACCGTCGAACGGCGCCATGGCGCCGCTGCCGTCAAACGCCCAGCCGATCGTGACGGTGCTCGCCTGCTGCGGCGAGGCTGTGCCGCCCGCCACGGCGGCGGCCGCAACGGCCGTTACTACGGCGAGCGCGAGTACTGCCTTCCTTGCTCTGAGCATCCTGCCCTCCTGGATTCGAAGTGTTGTCACCATGAGCTTTCCTTCGCCTTCACCAGCCCGTAGAGCGCGGTGTGGAGGGGCACGGAAACGTCGTGCCGCTCCGCCTCGCGGATCAGCGAGCCGGTGATGAGGTCGATCTCCGTCAGCCTGTGTGCGTCGACGTCCTCGAGCATCGAAGGGTAGTGCGCCGATCCGCGCTGCGTCGCGAGGACGTTCATCTCCCACGGGTCGTCGTGCAGCTCGATGCCCGCGGCCCCGGCGACCGCCTTGCCCTCCCCCACGAGGCCGTGCACGAGGTGGCCGAGATCCGCGGGTCCCTCCTCGGCGGAGAAGTGCGGATCGTGCCGGAGGCCGGTCAGCGCGGCTATCGGGTTGACGGCGGCGTTGAAGATGAGCTTCGACCACTGCGCAGGACGCAGATCGGGGAGCGCCTCGGCCTGGAGCCCCGACGCCACGATCGTGTCCGCGATCTCCTGGACGTGCTCGAAGGGCGTCTCCTCGTACGGGCCGAGCCACGTCTCCGTGTCGAGGATGTACTCGACGTGCGTGTCCGAGTGCCGCGTCCCGCTCATGAACGTGACCGCGGAGACGATCGGCCAGTCACCGTGCTCGCGCACGATCTCCTCCGCGCCGAGACCGTTCAGGACGGTCATCATCGTCGCGTCCGGGAATGAGCCCTTGAGTGCCTCGATCGCAGGTCGCAGGCCGGCCGCTTTGGTCGCGACGATGGCAACGTCGGGGGAAGGTATGGCATCCGGGTCGGTGGAGGCTTTCACCTTCGCGGCGCGCTCGCTCTTCCCGCTGACGCGGAGCCCATCTCCGTTGAGCGCATCCGCATGCTCCCGCCGCCGGGTCAGCACCGACACGTCGCATACCTGCGCGAGATGCCCGGCGAAGAGGCTTCCGATGACTCCGGCGCCGACAATGCAGACCCGTTCGATCACGCTCGCGGCGCCGCGTGATCCACCATGGCCTCGAGTATCCAGTGCGGTCGTATGTCAGTCAATACTCGGACGGGCACGTCTTCGGTTCACGAGCCGGCGAAACTCGCCGTCGGTGACGAGACCGCGCTTCT
>JBBDMN010000202.1:0-2994 GCA_040878305.1 Gaiellaceae bacterium | reverse complement strand
TACGCGGCGGCGAGCGCGCTGAGCTTGTCGCGGAGGTAGCGGAGGTACGGCTCGGGGTCGATCGGGCCGCCGACCACGCGTTCGATCGTCTCCTGCGGTGTGAACTTCGAGCCGAGCGCGTACAGGTTGTCGCGCAGCCACCCGTGCAGCTCAGAGAACTCCCCCCGCTCCATCTGCTCGTCAACGTCGGGGATCGCCTCGCGCGCCTTCTCCCAGATCTGGACGGAGAGGACGCTCCCCAGCAGGTAGGTCGGGAAATATCCGAACGAACCACTGGACCAGTGTGCGTCCTGGAGGACGCCGAGCCGATCGTCCGGAATCTCGAGCCCGACGAGCTCCTCGAAACGCGAGTTCCACGCGTCGGGGAGGTCCTTCACGGCGAGCCGTCCCGATACGAGCTCCTGCTCGAGCTCGAACCGGAGCATGACGTGCAGCCCGTAGCTCGTCTCGTCGGCGTCTACGCGGACGAAGCTGCGCCTCGCACGGTTCACGGCGCGGTGGAACCTTTCGAGCGAGACGCCGCCGAGCTCCGACGGGAACGTCTCCTGCACGCGTGGGTAGAACCAGCGCCAGAACGGCAGCGACCGGCCGACGATGTTCTCCCAGAGGCGGCTCTGCGACTCGTGCAGCGCAAAGGAGGCCCCGATACAGAGCGGCGTGCGCTCGAGCGAAGGGCTGACGCCACGCTCGTAGAGACCGTGGCCGCACTCGTGCATGGCTGTGAAGAGAGACTGGAAGTCCTCGTCCGTGTAGCGGGTTGTGAGACGGATGTCGCCGAGCCCAAACGTCGTCTCGAACGGGTGCACGGTCTGGTCGAGGCGGAACGCATCCCACGTCGCCCCGAAGCGCGCGATGAGCTCCCGCGACAACGTCTCCTGCCCGCCGACCGGATACGAGCCGCGCATGAAGTCGTCCTCGTCGACTTCCGCCGCGTGCTCGGCGACGAGCGCGGTGAGCTCGGGCTCGAGCCTGGCGAAGACGGCGCGTACGTCCGCGGTGCGCGTTCCTTCCTCGTAGCCGTCGATGAGGACGTCGTAGGGGTCGTCGTAGGGTGCGAAGCACTCGATCCAGCGACGCCGGAGCTCGATGACTCGCTCGAGCCAGGGCCGGAAGGCGGAGAAGTCCGCCTCCTCCCGTGCCTTCACCCACGCCTGGTACGACTCGGCCTGGGTCTTCGCGAGCTCGGCGGCGAGATCTGTCGGGATCCGGCGCATGCGTTCCCAGTTGCGACGTGCGACGCGGATCAGGCAGGCATCGTCCGAGTCGCGGGGGAGGGAGGCCGCGTACGGCTGGAGCTCGTCGAGCAGCTCGCCGATCCGATCGTCGATCTTCCGCTCGTGCACGACCGCCTCGAGGGTCGCGAGCTGTGCGGCCCGCATGCTCTCGCCCAGCGGCGGCATCCAGACCTCCATGTCCCACTGGAGCACAAACTGCGTTCGTCCGAGATCGGTGATCTCGCCGAGGCGCTGCTTGAGCTCTGCAAGCGAGGCTTCCATAGGCGGGAGCGAACTCTATAGCCGGCGCAAGACCGGAATCCGCCGGCGCGGATTCCGGTCGCGCAAGATCCCTGAAGCCGTCCGCTACGCGGCCGGGCGCTGCGTATTCGCATCACGCTACGTCCGCGCGAAGGTTCGTCGACCCACTTCGAGGAGGGCGCGTCCGTCCCAAGCGTAGGTCCTCACCGTGAGGACCTCGGCGTCCGCCTCGTACACGTTCAACCCCCGAGCCTCCTCCCGCCTCTGCGGACGCGGCCGGCCGAGCCCCGCCGCGGTCGCGAGGACGAGCGAGCGGGGCGAACCCTCTTCGAGAGCCTTGAACTCGCGCCGCTCCGCGATCGCCGCCTGGTGGACGTGCCCCCCGATCACCAGATCGGCGCCGGCGGACGCGAGCGTGCGGAGAACCTCGTCCCGCCGACTGAGCGGCCTCTTCCTCGCCACGCGCCATGGAGGGGCGGCGAGGTGATGGTGCAACGCGACCATTCGGAGCGCGCCGTCCGGTGCCTCCCGGAGACGTGCCGCCGCATGCGCCAGAGAATCGTCATCGACCGCTCCGCCTTGCTGTCGCCACGGTCGAGCCGAGCTCAGGCCGGCCACGACGACTCCGTCTGCCGTGTACAGCGGCCTGGTCGTCCCGAAGACGCGCTCCCATTCCTCGAACGTTCGCGTGAAACGTGCCGGGATGGTGTACGGGATGTCGTGATTCCCGGGCACCGCCAGGAACGGCAGCCCGAGCCCAGCGAGCAGCTCCGCTGCCGTCTCGAGCTCCGCCCGGCGGCCGCGATGGGCCAGGTCCCCCGTTGCGACAAGCACCTCCGGCTCGAGCTCGGCGATGAGCTCACCGAGCGCGGCGAGTGGTTCCCACGCCTCTCCGTGGCCCATATGGAGGTCGGAGAGGTGGAGAACGCGCGCGGCCACAGCCGAGGCAGGCTATACACTCGAAACGTGGCGAACGAGGTGCCGGAGCTCTTCGACGACGTCTATCTCGGCCTTCGGGCGGGCGGCGCCGTTCGCAAGCAAAGGCGCGGCGAGCCGCTCTCCGCCGAGGACGAGGAAGCGATCGGTCGCTGGCGGCGGCTCTCGATCTGGCGCAAGCTCATCGCCGTCGGGGCGTTCGCGCTCGGCACGTTCGGCCTCGGCTTCACCGTCGGCGGCCTCATCTTCGGCCGCTCGCGCAAAGCCTGAGCTGTTTCTGGCGCAAGATTGGAATCCGCCAGCGCGGATTCCAATCGCGCGTAAATCCCTAAAGCCGGCCGCTTCGCGGCCGGGGCGCTGCTCGCTCACATCAGGGTCACTTTGCTGGCGCAAGATCCCTGAAGGCGGCCGCGGCGTTCCTGCTTCGCATCATCACGGAGTAACCCGGTTCAGTGGGCTGGGCGCGGGGTATGAAGGTGCCGTGGATGAAACCGTGACCCAGGCTGCCCGCGCGGCTCCGGACCGGGTCGCCCAGAGCACATGGGTCGACCGGCTCGCGCGCGTCGGCCTCGTCGCCAAGGGC
>JBBDMN010000201.1:0-3068 GCA_040878305.1 Gaiellaceae bacterium | reverse complement strand
TCCGGCGTGATCGGACCGACCTCGCGCCGGATTCGGCCGAGGTTGTCGAGAAGCCTGGTTCTCTCAGTCGGCAGCTCCGAAAAAAGCATGGCCAGCTTGACCACGTCCACACCGCGATCCTACGCAGGCCAGCGCAACGGGGGATCAACGAACCCGAAGGTGGAAGCGACCTCTCGGCCCCAGCCGCCCAACCTCACCCGTCTGCTCCGAACAGGAGGGGTGTGGAACGATCGGCGCGCACTTTTCATCTTTACAGTGCCAGGCACTGTTAAGACTGCGGATCCGTTGGACGGCGGCGGAGACGCTTGGTCTCCCCGCGACGCTTCTTCGCCGCGATCCGCCGCTCGCGCGCACGTGCACCCGGCCTCGTGGGGACTCTTGGACGCGGCACCGCGAGAGCCGTGCGGAGCTTCTCGACCATTCGTTCGACGGCCAGCTCGCGGTTCCTGAGCTGGCTCCGCTCGTCCTGGGCGACGGCGCGCAACACCACTCCAGCCCGCCCGATTACACGCCGCTTCTGCACCTCCGACAAGACCTCTGACGCCTCGACGTCGAACACTGCCTCGACCCGCGTCGAGGACTTCTGGGCATGCTGGCCGCCCGGTCCGCTCGACCTCGATACCCGCATCTCGATCTCCGAAAGCGGCAACGAGACCGAGCGCGTGACCCGAATAGACTCACGCTCCATGGCCTGCATTCTGCTCGACATCGACGGCGTGCTCCACGTGTCCGGCGAACCCATCCCGGGTGCTGCGGACGCAGTCGCCGAGCTCCGCCGCACGGGCCACCTTCTTCGGTTCGTGACGAACAACTCGACGCGTCCCCGCGCGCGCCTGGCCGAGGAGTTGCGCCAGATGGGCTTCGAGCTCGAGGACGACGAGCTGCAGACGACCCCGGGCGCCGCCGCTCGTGAGCTCGCCGGAAAGCGGGTTCTCGCCCTCGTAATGGCGGCGATCGTCCCGGATCTCGACGGCCTCGAGCTCGTCGGGAATGACGCGGACGCGGTGCTCATCGGTGGGTGCGACGAGACGCTCGAGCCGAATCAGGTCTTCAGCTACATGAATCTGGCGCGCGCGTTCGAAGAGATCCAGATGGGCGCCTCGTTCTACTGCCTGCACAAGAACAAGTGGTGGCAGACGAGCCGCGGGCCGATGCTCGACAGCGGCGCGTTCGTCGCCGGGCTCGAGTATGCGACAGGTGTCGAGGCAACCGTTCTGGGCAAGCCGAGCCCGTCGTACTTCGCCGCGGCGCTCGACGCACTCGACGCCGAGCCCGAGCTGACCTGGCTCGTCACCGACGATGTCGAGGCGGACATTCGCGGTGCCCGCCTGTTCGGGATGCGCACGGCACTCGTCCGAACCGGGAAGTTCCGCCCTGACGCACTCGAGACGTCGGCAGCCTCCCCCGACATCGTCGCTTCGTCCTTGGCCCAGTTCCCGGCGCTCCTCGAGGAGGACTTGAGGGGCGGGCTGCAATGAAGGTCGGGATCGATCTCATCGAGATCGACCGCGTGCGACGGGCGCTCGAACGGCCGGGCTTCCGGGAGAGATGCTTCACGGAGGCCGAACGCACGTACTGCGACTCGCGCGCCGACCCCGCCCAAAGCTACGCGGCGCGCTTCGCGGGGAAGGAGGCCGTGGGGAAAGCGCTCGGCTGCGGC
Organism: Gaiellaceae bacterium; assembly: GCA_040878305.1. GTDB lineage: Bacteria > Actinomycetota > Thermoleophilia > Gaiellales > Gaiellaceae > GMQP-bins7. The sequence continues at coordinate 1,408 of JBBDMN010000201.1, read as the reverse complement.
GTGCGCTTCACGTGGAAAGAGGTCGAGATCGTCGGTCGGCCCAAGCCCGGCGTTCGGCTCTCGGGGAGGACAGCCGCGTTCGCCGAGCGCGTTTGCGCCGGGGCGATCGACCTCTCGATGACCCACTCGCGCGAGCTCGCGTCGGCGATCTGCGTCGTCGCGCCAGCCGCGTAGATGCTCGACCCCCTCTACACGGCTGCCGAGATGCGCGCCGCCGAGGAGCGCTTTCCGGGCTACCCGGACTCTGTTCCCGAGCTCATGGAGCGGGCCGGCACCGCCGTTGCCCGCGAGACGATGCTCGCCTACCCGGCGGCACGTCGGTTCGCCGTCGTTTGCGGAGGCGGATCCAACGGTGGCGACGGTCGCATCGCGGCTCGCGTGCTCCGCGAAGCCGGCCACGACGCCGACGAGACTTCCGACTTCGAGGGATACGACGTGATCGTCGACGCGCTTTTCGGGACGGGGTTCCACGGCGCGCCGCGCTCGGACGCAGCAGCGCAGATCGAGCGGATGAACGCGGCCGAGGCTGCCGTCGTTTCTGTCGATCTGCCCTCCGGCGTCGATGCCTCGACCGGTGAAGTGGCAGGTGCCGTCGTCGACGCCGATCTCACCGTCACCTTCCATGCGACGAAGGTGGGACTCATCGTCGCTCCGGGTCGCTTCCACGCGGGTCGGGTCGTCGTCGCCGACATCGGGCTCGAGGAGACTCCGACGGAGCACCGTCGCGCGACTTGCGCCCTGCTCCGAATCGTCCCCCTTCGCCGAGAGGGCGACACCAAGTACACCGCGGGCGCCGTTCTCGTGGTCGGTGGCCAGCCGGGCATGACCGGCGCGGCATCGTTGGCGGCACTCGCCGCCCTACGCGCTGACGCGGGGTACGTCACGCTTGCCGTACCAACGGAGTCTCTTCCCGTGGTCGAGACCCTCGCGCTCGAGCCCGTGAAGATCGGCTGGCGCGCCGACACTGCGGTTGAGACGATCCTCGCTGCCGCCGAGCGCATGGGCGCCGTCGCGCTCGGGCCGGGACTGGGCCGCGGGGAGGGTCGTCGTGCCCTCGTGCGCGAGTTGCTCGAGCGGCTCGACATTCCCGCGGTCGTCGACGCAGACGCGCTCTTCGATCTCGAACCGGTCGACCGCAGCGCCCCCACGGTGCTCACTCCCCACGCGGGAGAGCTCAGCCGGCTACTCGGAACGGAGTCGGCTTGGGTCGACGCGCACCGACTCGAAGCCGCCCGGCAAGCCGCCGAGCGCTTCGATGCCGTCGTCGTCCTCAAGGGGCCGGACACGATTGTTGCCGCGCCCGGCGAAGGAGTGATCGTCAGCGATTTCGGCCCGCCGGCGCTCGCGACGGCGGGCACGGGCGACGTTCTCACCGGAGTTGTCGCCGCTTTTCTCTCCAAGGGACTCG
>JBBDMN010000200.1:0-3069 GCA_040878305.1 Gaiellaceae bacterium | reverse complement strand
GGGCGCCCTGGATTGCATTCCGGTCGACGGCAGGAGCCACCGACTCGGTGTTGTTGTCCCGCCCGTTTCGCCGAGACTGAGGCGTTTCCTCGTCAGCGACCGCGGAACGCGGGCGGGCGCTTCTCGAGGAATGCCTGGACCCCCTCGCCGAAGTCCTCCGTCCCGGTCGCGGCCTGCTGGAGCTCCGCCTCGAGCTCGAGCTGCTCTTCGAGCGAGGCCGTGTACGCATGCTCGAAGAGCCGCTTCGTCATCGCCACGCCGCGCGTCGGCAGTCCTGCGTACCACGCCGCGAGCTCCTCGACTCGCTTCTCGAAATCTTCTGCCGCGACGACCTCGGAGACTAGGCCCCAGGCGAGCGCCTCCTGAGCGGTCAGCCGCCGGTTCGAGACCATCCATTCGAAGGCTCGCGCGAATCCGAGGATCCGGTGGACGAACCACGAGCCGCCCGCATCCGGGATGAGCCCGATGCCGATGAAGCCCGGCACGAAATTGGCCTGGTCGGACGCGATCCGCACGTCGCAGGCGCACGCAAGCGAGAGACCAGCACCCGCAACCGAGCCGTTGATCGCAGCGATCACCGGCTTCTCGAGGGCGCGGATCGCGCGGATGTTCGGGTGGTAGGTGTCCTCGAGCGTGTCGCGGATGCCGCCAGGGAGCTCTTGAAACTCCTTCAGGTCCTGACCCGAGCAGAAGCCGCGTCCCGCACCGGTGACGACGACCGCCCGAATGTCCGGATCCGCGGCCTCGGCGAGCGCCTTCCGCAGTGCGTCTTGCATCGCCCGGTTGAAGGCGTTGAAGACCTCGGGCCGGTTGAGCGTGATCGTCAGGACGGAGCCGCTGCGATCGGTGAGCACCTCTTCGGCCACGGCTTCGAGCCTACTCACTCCGTGGCCGCCCTCGTTCGAGAAAAGCGCGGACGGCACCCTGCGCCTCGTCGCCGAGCATCGAGAGCGAGAGCCAGTCGCGTGCGTGACCCACAGTCTGGTGCCAGGCGAGATCGCGCCAGACGTTGAGCTGCTGCTTCGCGTAGCGGGTGGTTTGCGGGAGCTTCCGGGCGAGGCTCTCGACCCAGTCGTCGACGACCGCGTCGAGCTCCGCCTCCGGCACTGCGCGGTTGACGAGCCCCCACTCCGCGGCCTGCGCAGCCGGGATCTCGTTGCAGAGGAAGACGATCTCGCGTGCCCGCCGGTCGCCCACCATGAGCTGGAGCCACTGCGTCGCGCCTCCGGCCGGCACGGAGCCGTGCTCGAGGCCTACGTGCCGGATGAAAGCCGTGTCGACCATCACAGAAAGGTCGCACGCCATCTGCAGCTCGTTCCCGCCGCCGACCGCGATCCCGTTGACCCTCGCAACCGTCGGCTTGCCAATCTCGCGCAGCCGGTCGTGGGCGTCCTTGAACGCCCCGAACCACTTCCAGTATTCCTTCGGCTTACCCAGATAGTCCTCGTCCCAGGAACGGAGGTCGGCACCGACGCAGAACGCACGACCTGTCCCGGTCACGACCACTGCGCGCACGTCGTCGTCCCAGGAAGCGTCCTCGCACGCGCGAGCGATCTCCCGGAGCATCCGGAAGTCGAACGCGTTCAGGACGTCCGGCCGATTGAGCCTGATCGTCGCGCGCGGCGGAGTCTTCTCGTAGACGATCGCTTCGAACCCAAGCTCGGCGGGATCGCGCGGACGCGGATGGGTCGGCTCGGCCACCTACTCGACCTCGGCGAAGTGGACCTGGAAGGGGATGCCCATCGCCATCGCGTCCTTGCCCGTCTCCATGAACTCGGGTGTTCGCGCGGCGGACTTGAACGCGCCCATGTCTGCGAACTCCCACTCCGCGTAGTAGCGGAAGCGCGGCTCACCCATCGGCGCGCCGAAGACCTTTCCGTGCCGGAACGTCCCGCCCTCGACCTTGCGGCATAGCTCCGCGTGTTGCTTGTACCGCTCGGGATCCGGCGCCGCTTCGTACACGACGAACACTCTGATCACGGGTGCTCCCTTCCTGTCCGGAGAGAGCTGAGCGTATAGCGTCCGCGCCGTGAGCTCGACCGGAGTCGCAGCCCTCCTCGCGCTCGCCGCCGGCTTCGGCGGAGCGGTGCAGATCGCCGTGCAGGGACGGCTCGGTGACCGCGTGGGGAGCCTCGAGGCGGTCGCCACAGCGTCGCTCATCGGAGGGCTCGTCGCGCTCGTGGTGCTTCTCGTCGCCCGCCGCTCGCTGGCGGGGATCGGAGACGCGCTCGGCTCCCCCAAGTGGATGCTGCTCGGTGGTGTCATGAGCGCGTTGATCATCCTCGCGATCACGGTCGCGGGGCCGCGCATCGGCATCGTCGCAACGACGGCCGTGCTCATCGCCGCCCAGTTCACGCTCGCGACCGTCATCGACCGCAACGGCTGGTTCGGGGTCGAACGGATCGCCGTGACGTGGCCGCGCCTTCTGGGGCTCTCGCTCCTCTTCGTCGGCGCGGCGCTGACTCTGCGCCGGTGACCGCGGTCGACGTTCTCGAGGGACTCGAGCCCGCAGGCGTCTGGAAGCGCTTCTCGGAGCTGACCCGGATCGCGCGTCCACCGAAGCAGGAGGACGAGGCGCGCGAGCACGTGCTCAGGTGGGCGGCGGACCACGGTTTTGAGACGGCGATCGATCGCGAGGGCAACGTCGTCGTACGCGTGCCGGCTTCCCCCGGGCGAGAGAGCGCGCCGACAGTCGTCCTCCAAGCGCACCTGGACATGGTGTGCGAGCGCGACCCGGACAGCCTGTACGACCCGCGCGAGGGCAGGATCCACGTCGTCCTCGACGGAGACTGGGTCGTCGCGGACGGGACCACGCTCGGCGCGGACAACGGCATCGGCGCCGCGGCCGCAATGGCCGTCGCGGAGGATCCGAAGACCGCGCACGGGCCGCTCGAGCTGCTCTTCACGGTGTCCGAGGAGCAAGGCCTCGACGGGGCCAAGGCGCTCGACCCCTCACTCGTCGAGGGCCGGTTGCTGCTCAACCTGGACGGAACGAGCGACCAGGCGATCACGATCGGCTGCGCGGGAAGCACGCACACGTTCACCCGGCTACGGCTCCCCGTCGAGCCG
>JBBDMN010000199.1:0-17067 GCA_040878305.1 Gaiellaceae bacterium | reverse complement strand
GAAGGGACGGTGTCTACCATCAGGGTGCGCCGGAGTAGCTCAGCTGGTAGAGCAATCGCCTTGTAAGCGATAGGCCGTGGGTTCGAGTCCCGCCTCCGGCTCTAGATCAGTTGTCCGTCCGAGCAACGCAATACGCTGTTCGAATGGAGCATCCGAAAGCCATCGGTGATCGCACGACGCTTGCGACGATGCTCGCGCTCAGTTCCTCGGGGTACGCAATATCAGTCCCTCTCGGCGAAAACACACGGTACGACCTCGTCGTTGATGACGGCCGCCAACTCCTGAAGGTTCAGTGCAAGACTGGACGACTTCGGAATGGCGCGGTTATCTTTCGGCCCTCGAGCTCATACGCGCATCACGCCTCACCTCGCCAGACGCGACGGCGGTACGTGGGTGAGATCGACTACTTCGCCGTGTTCTGTCCCGAGACGAGCCGGGTCGGGTCTATCTTGTTCCGATCGCAGACGTGTCGACGACGTGGATGGCCGCGCTCCGGGTCGAGCCCACGCGCAACTTACAGAAACGGCGAATCCGCCTGGCTAGAGACTACGAACTCGGCCAAGTCCGAATCTCGACGAACACAGAGCCGCCGTTTCGGATCGCTAGCTGAGCACCTCGCGCGTCTTCTGGTGCGCGAGAATCTTCCGCTTGACCCGCTGGAGGGCGTTGTCGATCGTCTTCGTGTCGCAGTCGAGATCCTCGGCCATCTGCTCGTACGAGTTGCCCTCGATGTAGAGCCGGAGCGCCTCCGACTCGAGCTGCGATAGGCCGGAGCCGAGACAGAAGACGAGGCTCTGTAGCTCTTCGGTCGAGATCACGCAGACCGACGGATCGTTGACCATCGGGCCCGGCAACGCATCGCCGAGCGTGCAGTCTCCCTCGGACTCCTGGCCGGCCGGGGTGTGGCTGAACGACACATAGGTATTGAGGGGCGCGTGCTTGAACCGAGTGGCGGTCTTGATCGCGGTGATGATCTGCCGCGTCACGCAGAGCTCCGCAAAGCTTCGGAACGAGGTCTCCTTGTCGGGGCGAAAGTCGCGCATCGCCTTGTAGAGCCCGATCATCCCCTCCTGGACGAGGTCGTCACCGTCGCCGCCGGCGAGGAAGTAGGAGCTCGCCTTGAGCCGGACGAAGCCGGCGTACTTGCGCATAAGCCCGTCGAGCGCCTCCGTGCTGCCGTTGCGGGCTCGCAGGACAAGCTGCAGATCCTCAAGCTCTCGTTGAACTTTCTGCGCGGACTTCGGTGCGGTGACGGTGCGAGCGGGCATCGCGTACCCCCGTGTTAGCGGCGTGGTTGTGAGCATCTCCCTGCCGGGCCGACAAAGGCCTTCCCGGCAAAGCCTCACCTTGAAGTTGAGGAAGAAGCTAGCACCATTTAGCGAGCGTTACAAGCCCTTTGCGAATATTGCAGAATGCTAAGAACATATGTTCGCTCGAGCGAGCTGCAACAGGTGGCGTGTGACGCCGATGGACTGACCTTGCGTAGGGGCGAGATCTATTTCACCCCTGCATGCCTCTTCGGAGGCGCTCGAGCCGCTCGCGCGTCTCGGGGTCGAGCCGGTCGCCGACCCGGCTCCCCGCGCCCTTCTGCTCGATCTCCTGGTGACGCGCCGGCTGGAGCTCCGCGAGGAAGCGGCTGGACGTGAGCTTCCGCACCTCTTGGCCCGAGACTCTCCTCACCGCGTCGTCCGAGGAGACGACGCAGACGAGCTCGCCGCCCCGGTGGTCGGCGGCCAGCCGCTCGAGGAGGTCGTCAGCGTGAGTTGCGTACCGGATGGAGAGCGGGCCGATCGCACGGTCGGCGCCTACTCCGTCGAAGACGACGACCCCGCGCACTCCGCGCTCCGCGACGAAGCTCGCGAGCCTGTCGACGAGCTCGCTGGGGTCGGAGAGATCACTGGCGTGCAGCAGGTTGTAGCCGTCGAAGAGATACAGGGTCGTGTCGGCCATCGACACATCGTGCCGGTTTGTAGGGGCGACGCTTGCGTCGCCCCTACAGCGCGTCTCGCTGGCGGCGGGCTTCGTAGAGGAGAACCGCCGCTGCAACGCTCACGTTGAGCGAGCCGACCTTGCCCGCGAGCGGGATGGAGACGATCGCATCGCACGTCCTGCGCACGAGCGGACGCACGCCCTTTCCCTCCGCCCCGAGCACGAGCGCGACCCCGCCGGTGAGGTCAGCCTGCCACATCGAGAGCGAGCCCTCGGAGTCGGCCGCGTAGGCCCATAGATCGGAGCTCTTGATCTCCGTGAGGTAGCGCGCGAGATTGGGAACCACCGCGATCGGTAGGTGCTCGACCGCGCCTGCGGACGAGCGGCAGACGGCTGGTGTGACGCGAACGGAGCCGTGCGCCGGCAGCACGACTCCCGTCGCTCCCACTCCCTCGGCGCTGCGAACCACGGCTCCCAGGTTGTGGGGGTCGGTCACCTGGTCGAGGCAGACGATCAGCGGGAGCTCCGCAGCCGCAAGCTCGTGCGCGTCCGCGTAGCGGAAGGGCTCGCACCAGGCGACGACCCCCTGGTGGTCGCGCGTGCCGGCGGCCTCGGAGAGCATGCGCTCGGGCTTCAGCTGCGGGCGCGGCCCGGAGTCGAGCCAGGGGATCTGCGTAGCGGCACGTTCGGTCGCCCAGACCTCGAGCACGCCACGCGGTCCGCGGTAAAGCTCACGAACGGGGCGACGTCCGTAGACGAGCTCGCGCGTCACGCGATTGGGATGAGTCGAAATCCGGGCTCTTGTTGTACGTCCTGAACCTCGAATCCAAGTTCTGCAATCGCTTGACGCAACCGATCGGCTTCGGCGAAGTCCTTGCGGCTTCTTGCCTCCGCACGCTTATGAGCAAGGACAAAAACATCCGGAGCGGTCGACCCAACCGGCAAACCAACCGTCGAACTGACTTCAGTCAGCAAGCCAAATACCTCTAGGCCCCGCTTAAGCAGCTCTGTCTGACCGGCCGCCCTCCACTCATGCAGGATTGAGAGGGCCTTCGGGGTGTTGAAGTCGTCATTCAGCGCAGTTTCGAAGTCGTCCCAGGGAGCCGAGTCGCGCATCGCAGCAACACGCCAAGCCTCTTCGAAGCTCCGCCATTGAGCTGCGGCGGCAGCCATCGTCTCATCCGAGTAGTCGAGCGGCTTCCGCCAATGACCCGTCAAGAGAAACAGAAGCAACGTCTGACGCCCCCAGCGGTCGAGCACGTCGCGGAGCGCGATGTCGTTACCGAGTGATTTGTGCATTTCCTCGCCCCGAAACCTGAGCATCCCGTTGTGCATCCAGGTCTTCGCAAACATGTGATCAAGACTGCGCGACTGTGCGATCTCGTTCTCGTGATGAGGGAAAACCAGATCGAGTCCCCCACCGTGAATCTCGAACTCAGTGCCCAGGTGTTTCTCGGACATCGCGCTGCATTCGATGTGCCAGCCTGGGCGTCCGCGCCCCCAAGGCGATTCCCACGAAGTGTCCTCGCCCGGCTTGTTTGCCTTCCAGAGCGCGAAATCGCGCGGATCTTCTTTGCGAGGATTCGGCTCCTGCTCCTGCATTTGGTCGAGCTTCTGACGCGAGAGCCGTCCGTACTCTGGGAAGCGCCCGACCCGGAAGTACACGTCTCCGCCGGACTCGTACGCGGCACCGCGGTCGATTAGCTCCTCGATCATGATGATCTGGTCGGGCACAGTCTCGACTGCCGTCGGCTCAACGTCTGGACGTCCCAAGCCGAGCCGGTTTGTATCCTCGACGTACCAGCGGGTCGCGTCGGCAGCCAGTTTTGCGCTGGCGCCCGGGGCCGCGTCGTAAATCTTGTCGTTGATGTCCGTGACGTTGATCACGAGTTTCACCTCGTAGCCACTGAGCTGAAGCCAACGCTTTAGCCACATCGACAGCACAAACGGCACCGCGTTGCCGACGTGCATACGGGCGTACACGGTCTGGCCGCAGAAATACATCCGGATCGGACCCGGAGGAGGCGGCAGCTCGACGAGACCACGACTCAACGTGTCGTAGAGACGCATGGAGCGATCGTATCGGCGTCCTAGGCCCGATTGACTCTCGCGAGAACCTCGTCTCGCGAGAGGGCGGCCAGCACCGCGGCGAGCTCGGGTCCGGTCGCCGCGCCCGTCAATGCCAGCCGTAGCGCCCGCAGGTCGCCGCCGACCGCCTTGAGCTCGCGGACGATGGCTCGAGACTCGTCTGGCGTCAGCCACTCGGGCGCCGGTGCGCGGAGCTCGGTGAAGCGTCCGAGGGTGACGAGCGCTTCCGCCGGAAGGTCGACCGGCTGGGGATCGACGACGAGACGGGCATACTCACGCGCCTCGGCAAGCGACCGTGCGCCGCGCAGCGCGGGAACCACCTCGACTGGAGCGCCTGCTTCCGCGGCCAGCTCATCCGGTCCCATCGCGGCGATCGCGTCGATGGCGAGACGGCGAAGCCGCGCGAGGTCGAGGTGGACGTCGTGCTCCGGGAGACCGAGCTCGTCCAGATACGCGCGCACCGACTCCGGCGGGAAGCCCTCGGCGCGTAGCTCCGCGATCGAGGAGTGGCCGTGTCGCTTGGAGAGCTTCTTCCCGTCAGGGCCGAGAACGAGGCCGTGATGGATCACGTCCGGGAGCTCGCCTCCGAGCGCCCGCGCGATTCGGCAATGGACTTCGAGGTTCGAACGGTGATCCGCGCCGCGGATGATGGTCGTGATCCCGAGCTCGAGGTCGTCCACGACCGACGCCAGCTGGTACGTCGCCGTGCCGTCCGCACGAAGCAAGGTGGCGCCGTCGCCCCCGAGCCGCACAGAACCCCCGGAGTCACGAGTCGCGCCCCCGGCCGCGAGGGCGCGCTCCGCAGCTTCGGCATACCGCGAGGCCCGTTCGCTCTGGCGTACAGGGCCTTCGTCGAAGCGGATCCGAATCCAGGCAACGTCCTCGAGGATCGCCTCCTCTCCGCCAGCTACCGTCCGCGAAGGGTCGGTGTCGTCGATTCGGAGGAGGAAGACGCCGCCGTGCTCGTCGGCGAAGCGCCGGTTCGCGACCGCCGTCAGCGCGTTTCCGAGATGAAGCGAGCCCGTCGGGCTCGGCGCGAAGCGGACTCGCACAGACATGTCAGGCGTCGATCGCGACGTGCCCTGGCTGCGACGCCACGCGCTCGAGCCAGGAGCGGATCCCTCGGTACGGCGCCAGATCGAAGTTGCCCTCGTGTGCCACGTGGGTGTAGGCGTAGAGCGAGATGTCCGCGATCGAGTATCGATCGCCGACAAGGAACGTCCTGAACTCCAGATGCCGTTCCATCGCGTCGAGCGCCGCATGGCCGCTTTTCATACGCGCGGGTATCTCGTCGGCGAACCGTTCGGGCGTCCCCGAGTACGCGAGCCAGAAGCGGACGACCGCGATGTTCGGCTCGTGGCTGTACTGCTCGAAGAACATCCACTGAAGCGTTTGTGCGCGCTGATAAGGCTCGGCGGGGACGTACTCGGTGGCATCCCCGAAGTACCAGAGGATCGCGTTCGACTCGGCGAGCGGACGCCCGTCGTCCAGCAGGAGCGTCGGCACGCGGAGCCCGGGGTTAAGGTGACCCAGGAGCTCCTTTCTCCCAGAGCGGTCGGCGACGTCCACGTCCACCGTCTCGTAGGTCAAGCCGAGGTGCGCAAGCAGAAGCCGCACCTTGTAGCAGTTGCCGGAGACCGCGGAGTTGTAGAGAACCACGCCGCTAACGGTAGTCGGGATTCGAGAAGTCGAAACGGCAGCCCGCGTCCCAGAGCGAGCGCTGGTTGCCGTGCGCGGGGACTCCACCCACGTCTTTGAGCAGGCGTGCCAGGTGGAGCACGTTCCAGGTCATGAACGTCGTGTTTCGATTCGTGAAGTCGTTCTGCGGGCCGCCCGAGCCGGGGTCGAGGTACGACGGGCCCGGCCCAGCCTCGCCGATCCAGCCTGCGTCGGCCTGGGGCGGAATCGTGTAGCCGAGGTGCTGCAGCGAGTAGAGGATGTTCATCGAGCAGTGCTTGATCCCGTCCTCGTTGCCGGTGATCAGGCAGCCGCCAACCTTCCCGTAGTACGCGTACTGACCCTCCTCGTTGAGCTGGCTCGAGTTGCCGTAGAGGCGCTCGATCACCCGCGTGCAGACCGACGACTTCTCGCCGAGCCAGATCGGCGAGCCGAGCACGAGGATGTCCGCCGCCTGCACGCGGTCGTAGAGCTTCGGCCAGTCGTCCCGCTCCGCGCCGTGCTCGCGCATGTCCGGCCAGACGCCGGGTGCAAGCTCGTGGTCGAGCGCGCGCACGTAGTCGACCTGGACGCCGTTTGTCTCCATGATCGCCATCGAGATACGCATGAGCCCTTCGGTGTGGGAGAGCTCGTGTGAAGACTTGAGCGTGCAGTTGACGAAGAGCGCACGCAAGTCGGAGAAGTCCCAGCGGCTCGTCGTGCAGAGCTCACGCTGGAAGTCGGTCAGGGTCAAGAGATCCTCCTCGTGTCGAATGACGGCCTGGCGCATCCTGCCGAACGGTGCAGGAGCGCAGCCGCTGCCATTAGCGTGCGGGGCGATGGAACGCGCTCTCCTCGCCTGGTTCGCGGAAAATGGCCGCGATCTGCCTTGGCGCCGGACCCGCGATCCGTACGCGATTCTCGTTAGCGAGGTCATGCTCCAGCAGACGCAGGTCGAACGCGTTGTGCCTCGGTACGCCGCGTGGCTCGAGCGCTGGCCGACCGTGGAGTCGCTTGCGGCGGCATCCCCTGCGGACGTCATTCGCGAGTGGCAAGGACTCGGGTACAACCGTCGCAGCCTGAACCTGCTTCGAGCGGCTCGACTCGTCGCCGAAGCGGGCTGGCCGGACGATCTCACGGAGCTGCCGGGGATCGGCCCGTACACGGCTGCCGCCATTCGTCGCTTCGCCTTCGACGAGGACGTGCTCCCCGTGGACGTGAACGTCGAACGTGTCCTGCGGCGGACGCGCGGCTTGTTCTCGTCAGCCGCGGCGGAGGCGCTGATGGATCTTGGAGCGACGGTCTGCATCGCACGGATACCGCGCTGCGACCGATGCCCTCTCGAGAGCGCGTGCCTCTCGCGCGGAATCCGAGAGGCGCCCGTCCGCAAGCAGGGGACGTTCGAGGGCTCATTCCGTCAGCGCCGCTCGACGGCGTTACGTCAGGTTGCTTCGACACCGACTTCCGCAACCGAGCTGGACGGCGCTGTCATCGAGTCCTTGCTGCAGGACGGCTTGGTGGAGCTCGCGGGCGACGAGCTCGTTCGACTTCCGAGCTGAGAGTTCGTGAACCGTTCACCCGCACGTTACGCCCGCGTAAGGAGCGACTCGTACAACTTGGCTCTCTGTTCCGATACCGAAGGGGAGTCCATGAACGCACGGGTCACCGCTCGCAACACGTCGGTCCTCGCACTCGCGGCCGCGCTCATCGGCGCCGTGGCAGTCGTATTCGCCTCGGCCGCTTCGTCCGCTCCGGCCGCGCCCAAAGCCTCGAAGGTCCTTCTGAGAAGCTCCCTCGATTTCGATGCCAAGGCGGGCACGATCACGCTGCCGCTCTTCAAAGGTCGCAGCGCATCCGGAGGCACGGTCTGGTACGTCGTCACAGATTCCTCCGACCGGGCCGACGCCCGTCGCCGTGGAGTCAACTTCGCGCCGAAGCTTGAAAACGCCCTCGGGACTAAAGCCGTCCAGAGAGGCCGTCTGGCGGGTCAGACCGTCGTCTTCGCCGGGACGGTGAACTTCCGTCCGAAGGCCGTCGTGAGAGCGAGCGCCGAAGGGTTCCCGCCCACGAGCGTGAAGCCCGGCGCGCTCGGCGATGCTCGTTACACCCCGCTACTGACGACTGGGAACGGAATCGTGCTGAACGCTTCGCACGTCGCGAACGCCACGGGCACAAGCGACTCGGTCGTCTCGATCGACCGCAGACGGGCTCGAGTTACGCTCCGGACGCTCACTGGATTCTTCGCCGGCCAGACGGTCCACTACCTGCGCACGGATGCGTCCGTCGACGTGGTTGCGGCCCTCGAGGGGAGCAGCCTGGCCAAAAACCTCGACGCCGCACCCGGCCTCGGCTCGAATCGGGCCTCCTCGGCTCGCTCAGCGATCATTCCGATCGTCAACGGTCCTCGCGGGAAGTCTTCGAGCCAGCGGCAGGGCCTCCAGTCGGCGGTGCTCGGGGAAGGCAGCCCGCTCAACATCACGCAGTCGCTTCCGGGCAGCAATGACTACAGCCCGATCTGGGACGTCCACCCCGCCGTCTGGAGCGAGGATGCAGTCTCCTCGGGCGACAGGAAGCGGTTGACGTCGTCCGCCCAGGTCGCAGCAGAGGTTCGGGCCGGACGGTTGACGAGCGGCGGCACGGGCCCCGCAAACGCGTCGCTCGGCGGCCTCAAGGCAGCAAATTTCATCTCCAACTGCCCGACTGTTGCAGTGGGCTAGGCAACGGCTCGAGGGGAAAGACGCCGCCGCGGCCGCGAAGCGGACGTCTTCAGGGATGTTGCAAGACCGGAATCCGCTCGCGCGGATTCCGGTCTTGTGCCAGCTGAGAGCCGATTTCAGCCGTGCGTAACCAAACCTGGACCACAATGTCGTCGATGGCAACCGTTCTCGTAGTCGACGACGAGCCGATCGTCCGCGAAGTCGTCGTCCGTTACCTGGCTCGCGAGGGCCACCGGACGCTCGAGGCCGCCGATGGCGAAACGGCACGCACCGCTATCGAGCGCTCGGAGCCCGACCTCGTTGTGCTCGACGTGATGCTGCCTGGGACGGACGGGCTCGAGCTCTGCCGCTGGATTCGCTCGACGTCAGAGCTTCCCGTGATCATGCTCACCGCCCGCGGAGAGGAGGCGGATCGGATCGTCGGTCTCGAGCTCGGCGCGGACGACTACGTCACGAAGCCATTTTCTCCCCGCGAGCTCGCCGCCCGCGTTCGCAGCGTGCTGCGCCGCTCGACGCCGACCGAGACGGCGGCGGAGCGACTGACGTTCGGCAGCGTCGAGCTGGAGTCCGCCACGAGGGAAACTCGAAAGGGCGGCGAGGAAGTGCGCCTGACTGCGAAGGAGTTCGACCTGCTCTGGTTCCTCGCCAGCCATCCGAGGCGCGTCTTCTCCCGTGACCAGCTGATGGCGAAGGTCTGGGGATACACCGCCGCGCTCGACACAGGGACCGTGACGGTTCACGTCCGTCGGCTCCGCGAGAAGGTCGAGATCGACCCGTCCGAGCCGTTGCACCTCGAAACGGTGTGGGGCGTCGGCTACAGGTTGGTGCCGTGATCGCGACCGCAGTCATCGTCGCGCTGGCCACGCTCGCCGTCGGGCTCGTACTCGCTGTGCTCCTGCGCCTTCTGCCGACTGTACGGCTCCAGCTCGTCGGGCTTGCCTTCCTCGCCGTGCTGCTTCCGCTGGGTGCGGTGCTCGTGTCGGGCTGGGTCATGTTCCACATGGGCGACGACGTGAAGATCCTCGCGATCACCGCCGCCTCCGCGCTCACTGCTGTTGTCGCCGCCCTCGTCGTCGCTCGGTCGATCGCGGACGCCGTCGACCGCGTGCGCGATGCGTCCGCGGAGCTCGCGCGCGGGAACCTCGACGCGCGCGCTCCCGAGGGCGGGCCCACCGAAGTGGCCGAGCTCGCCGGATCGTTCAACGTGATGGGAGAGAACCTCCAGCGATTGTTCGACTCCCGGCGTGAGCTCGTCGCCTGGGCGAGCCACGACCTGCGGACGCCGCTCGCGAACATGCAGGCGATGCTCGAGGCGGTCGAGGACGGGCTCGCTGCACCGGAGGAGTACCTTCCGGCGCTGCGCGAGCAGGTACATGCGCTCTCTCAGCTCGTGGACGACTTGTTCGAGCTCGCGCGGATCGACGCAGACGCTCTCACGCTCGAGCTCCAACGGCTTCCGGTCGCTCCGGTCGTCTCGAGCAGCCTCCGCGGCATCGAGGCGGAGGCACGCGCGCGCCACGTGCGGCTCGCGTCCGAGGTGAGCAAGGACGTGACCGCAGTGTTCGCCCCGGAGAAGGTCGAGCGCGTGCTCATGAACCTGCTGACGAACGCGCTCCGGCACACTCCGACCGACGGTTCAGTGGCGGTTAGGGTCGAGTCGCTGGCGGGTGAAGTTCAGGTCGCCGTGGAAGATACGGGCGAAGGGCTCGACGTCGAAGCGCGCGCACGAATGTTCGAGCGGTTCTGGCGGGGGGACCGCTCCCGCACGACACGCGGAGCCGGCCTCGGCCTCGCCATCGCGCGTGGCCTCGTGGAGGCCCACGGCGGACGGATCTGGGCGGAAGATCGCGACGGCGGCGGCGCCCGCGTCTGCTTCACGTTGCCGGCTGGTTGAGCCTTGCCGGCGCACGGGCCGCTGCGTTTTTCTCTCTGACTTCAGGCCTCGGTCGCCACGTTGTGCGGCACCCAGACGTTCGGCTCGATGTGCACGCCGATTCCATCCTGTACTACGAGCGGCGCCAGTAGAGGCGGCCCCTGTACTTGTTGCCCGGCTCGCTCTCGTGCATGTACGCGGGAAAGGTGACGCTCGAGAGCTCCGTGCGGCGGCGCGCGAGTAGGTCGGGCCGGTCGGTGTAGCGGACGAGCGTCATCGCGAGAGCAGCGCTACTGCCTGCGCGGCAAGGCCCTCCCGCCGGCCGGTGAAGCCGAGGCCGTCAGTCGTCGTTGCACGGACACTGATCTGCCCGACCTCGACACCGAGTGCGCCGGCGAGCCGCTCGGACATCTCCCCGCGAATCGACCCGATGCGGGGCTCCTCCCCGACCAGCACGCAGTCGGCGTTGACGAGCCGCCAGCCCGCATCGCGCACCTCGCGATACACCTTCCAGAGGAGGTCGAGCGACGACGCGCCTCGGTACTGCTCGTCGTCGGAGGGAAAGAACGTGCCTATGTCGCCGAGGTCTGCTGCACCGAGGATTGCGTCGATCAGCGCGTGCGCGACGACGTCTCCGTCCGAGTGACCGGCCAACCCGCGCGGGTGCTCGACAGTGACTCCTCCCAGGACGAGCGGAATCCCGTCTCCGAAGGCGTGCGCGTCCACGCCGATGCCGATCCTGAGATCGCTCACGGGAGCGAGGCTAGCGTCTCCGGGAGCTCGGCCAGCGAGTCGATCGTGCGAACGGATGTGGGCGCCGTCTGGAGTCGTCCCCACGGGCCACGTCGCACGTGAACCGCCACGAGACCTGCTGCGAGCGCCGGCAAAACATCGTTGTCGACGCGATCTCCGACGTAGGCGACCTCACCGGAAGGACAGCCGGCAAGCTCCACGACGCGGTGGAAGAAGCGGGGATCCGGCTTCTGGACGCCGATGCTCGCCGAGGACGAGATCACGTCGGCGGGGAGCGCCGCATCTCTCGCCCACCGCTCGAGGATTTCTGTCTGATTCCCGACGATGCCGACGCGCAGGCCGAGAGCACGGCAGCTCTCGAGACACGCGATGGCGTCGGGGTAGAGATCGCCGAGGTCGTACGGCAGGTTGTTCCACCAGGTCGTCGGCCTATCGATACCAAGGTGGCCCCAGAGCGCGTGGTGCTCCTCACCTCGTTCGATGGTGACGCCGAGCGCCGCCCAGACCACGTGCGGCTGGAGGCCTGCACGCTCCGCAAGCACGCGCCACCAGCGCTCCTCGTCGACGAGCGTCTCCCCGACGTCGAAGAAAACGGCTTTCAGCGTCACGGGAGCTCTTTACAGTGCCTGGCACTGTAAGACGCCGATTCTGAGACAAAGAGTCCACAGTCGGCGTGTCTTATCGAGCCGAGAGCAGCGACTCGACGAGGGCGAGGTCGCCGGCGGTCGTCACCTTGAGGAGCCGCGGATCGCCATCGGTTACGGCTACGCGACCGCCTACTCGCTCGACGAGCGACGCGCAGTCGGTCGCCTCAGAGAGATCGCCGCTGAAGGCTCGCCGCAGCGCGGGTGCGAGAAACGCCTGGGGTGTCTGAGCGCTCACCAGCCCCTCTCGTGAAACCGTCTCCACCACGACGCCCTGCTCGACCCGCTTGACCGTGTCCGGCACGGGAAGCGCCGGCACAACACCGTCGAATCCCTCTGCGAGCAAGCCGAGAACGCGCTCGATCACCGCATCGTCCACGAGGGGACGCGCAGCGTCGTGCACGAGGACGACGAGAGCTTCCCCCGGCACATCGTCGAGCGCCGCCCGAACGGACTCGGCCCGGGTCTCGCCGCCGGTGACGCACGACACGACCTTCGTCACGGCAAGCTCTTCAGAGAGCAAGATCGCGGGCTCCTCCCATCCGGGTGGAGCGGCAACGACGATCGCGTCGATCCAGGGACAGCGGTCGAGCCGGTCGAGACTCTCCGCGAGCAGCGGGCGACCGGCCAGGAGCGCGAACGCCTTGGGACGATCGATGCCGAGGCGGGTTCCGACACCCCCTGCGACGAGCACTGCCCAGGTGGCCCCGGCTTCGCCGGAACCCCCAAGGCCGTCACGCACTCGCTGCGGCTGCTTTCGGCTTGGCGCTGGACTTCGGCGTCGGCTGCCCTGCGCGTGACAAGACATCGTCGAGCCAGGCCGCAGCGTCGTCCTCGGACATGGCCTTGGCGTACATGAGCTCCGAGGCGAGGATCTTCTTCGCCTTGACGAACATCTGCTTCTCGCCCGTCGAGAGGCCCTTTTCGTTGTTGCGCACGGCAAGGTTCCGAACGACTTCCGCGAGCTCGAAGATGTTCCCTGTCTTCATCTTGTCGCGATTGTGCTTGAAGCGGCGGTTCCAGTTCTTCGGCATCTCGGTGGACCCCCCGGACAACGTCCGCACCACCATCGTCACCGTTCGCTGGTCGATGACCTGCCGCAAGCCGACCCGCTCCGCGTTCTCGCAGGGGACGTTGACGGTCATGTCGTTGTGGAGAATTTGAATCGTGATGTACTCGCGCACCTCGCCGAGAACCTCGCGCTTCTCCTTCTTCACGACCGTCCCCGCGCCGTGGTGCGGATAGACCACCTTGTCGCCGATATCGAACAAGCCAGCCTCCCCGTCGTCTATGACTGAGTGTGTTTCTGACGCCATCAATAAAGAGTGCCGGCAGTCATTCCCCTGCCGGCCACCGTCTCATGATAGCGGTTTTCTCACGGGTCCTTAACGGAACCGCAACGTCCTTACGGAGGTCGGGAACGTCTAAGCGGAGCTCGCGTCGAGACCGGCCTCGAGCGCTGCCCGGATGGTCTCGGCCGTCGCGACGCGAGGCCGAGCTCGAATCGGGGTCCCGTGGGGGGCGACGATCGTCTCGATGCCCAGCTTCGCACACTCGTCGATGCGCCGCTCGGCCTGAGAAGCGCTTCTCAGCCGGCCGGTGAGCCCGATCTCGCCGAACGTCGCGGAGCTGGGAAGTGCCGGGACGCCCCGAGCCGCCGAAGCGATCGCGAGCGCGACGGCAAGGTCCGCGCCCGGCTCCTCGATCCGCACACCGCCGGCGACGTTGACGAAGACGTCCGCGCTTCCGAGCGCGAGTCCTGCGTGCCGGCCGAGCACGGCGACGATCATCGCCAGCCGTTTGGGATCGACGCCCGTCCCGACGCGGCGCGGCATCGCGAGGTCGGTGGGCGCGACGAGTGCCTGAATCTCGAGGAGCATCGGCCGCGTTCCCTCGAGAACGCAACCCACGGCAGCTCCGACCTCTCCGGGATGCGTCGACCCGAAGAGCTCCGAAGGGTCGGGAACGCCGACGAGTCCCGCGCCGGTCATCTCGAACACTCCGAGCTCGTTCGTCGAGCCGAAGCGGTTCTTCGTCGCACGCAACACGCGGTGCTCGTGGTAGCGGTCGCCCTCGAACTGGAGGACGCAATCGACGAGATGCTCGAGGACACGAGGCCCCGCGACCGCGCCGTCCTTGGTCACGTGTCCTACGAGGATCGTTGCAACTCCGGACTGCTTCGCGACCCGCAGAAGACGACCGGCCGCCTCGCGCACCTGCGCGACCGAACCCGGCGCCGACGCGAGCTCGGACGCATGCAATGTCTGGACGGAGTCGATGACGCACACGTCGGGACGCTCGTGCTCGAGGGTTGCACAGACGGCGTCGAGCTCCGTCTCGGCCACGATCCCGACCGACTCGGTTCCGCCCAGTCGCGCGCCGCGCAGCGCGACCTGTGCCGCCGACTCCTCGCCCGTGACGAGCAGTGCGCGCCGTCCGTCGCGCGCCACAGCTCCGAGCGCGCTTAGGAGAAGAGTCGACTTTCCGACGCCCGGCTCACCGCCCACGAGCACGAGAGAGGCGGGAACGAGCCCTCCTCCGAGCACGCGGTCGAGCTCCGGCACTCCGGTAGAGATTCTCGCACCCTCGCTCGCGGAAACCTCGCCGAGGGGCTTCGGTGTCTTCGCCCGAGCCGAAGCGGCTCCCGCGTCGGTTGCGTGGAGCTCCTCAGCCAGGGTCCCGAATGCGCCACAACCAGGGCATTTTCCGAGCCACCTTGGGCACGCGGTGCCGCATTCGGTGCAAACATGCTGGACGAGGACCTTGGCCACCGAGCCAGTGTAGGAACGCGATCCGACGCCATCTGTCACGAAAGTGCACCGATTTGCTTGAAACTCGTGCTCCCGTCGATAAGAGTGCCCTGAAACCGCCGCAGACGATCACCGAAAGGAAGGTCTCCATGGAACGATTCAACGCCCTAGGCCGCGGGATGCAGATCATGCTCGTGGGAGGAGTGCTCCTCGTTATCGACCTGTTCCTGCCCTGGCAGGACTTCGACCTCGGGGGCATCGCTGACGAATTCGGAGTAGACGCAACCTTCTCCGGCTGGCGCGGGTTCGCGGGCGTCGTTCTGGGACTTCTGACGATCGTGCTGATCGCCTGGATCGGTGTGCGCATTGCAGGGATCGACATCCCACTCCCAGTCTCGGCCGCAATGACTGCCGCCCTACTCGGAGGGCTGATCCTCGCGTTCGCAATCATCAAGATGCTCAGCATCCTTGGCGACGAACAGACGATCTGGAGCTACGTCGGAGTGATACTCGCGGCGGCCATCGCATTCGGCGCCTGGCAGACCGTGCAGGCAGCGGGCGGGATGGAAACGCTGAAGACCGAGATGCCCACCAGGGGGACGTCGTCCACGATGCAGACCACGCCCCCGGTCGAACCGGCGTCCCCGCCGCCACCCCCGGCCGCCCCGGAGAGCGAGGCCGCGCCCGCACCAGCTGAATCGCCACCGATGTCGGAGCCGGAGCCGTACGAGCGTCCCTCGGACGATCCCGATACGCGGCGAGACGCGTAGACCGCTAGACGGACAAGTCCTCGAACGCAGCGCTGCGGCCTCGGTCGCAGCGCTGCGTTTTCCCTCGAAAACCTCCCAAAAGTGCCGATTGCCGGGTACCGTTCGCTCGGATGAGTCGCTTTCCGAACCCGCTGCTCGAAGACGCGGCCCCGCGGGGTCGGTCCCGGGAGAGGATCGACGGCCTCTCCATCGGCTCGAAGATCGTTCTCGCATGCGGCGTGCTCCTCTTCTTCTCGCTCTTCTTCGTCTGGCAGAACTTGAAGGTGGACTTCGGACAAGCGGGAACTGCGACTCAGCACCTCGACGGATGGGACGTCTGGGGTCTGCTGATCGCGTTCGTCGTCATGGCCCTCGTCTCCCTCGTAGTGATCGTCAGAGCGACGGACGTGGAGGTGTCACCAGACGTTGACTGGGAGCTCGTGACGCTCGCGCTCGGGGTTGCGCTTCTCGGGCTGACGCTGCTGAAGAACCTGACGGACGCCGACTCGGCCTGGGCGAGCTACGTCGGTTTGGCTCTTGCCGCCGCGGTCGTCGCCGGAGCGGGCCTGGATTGGTCAAGATCGCGCGGCGACGCCTGGGCGCTGCCGCGTCGCCGTCGGCGGCGCCGTGGCGGAATCAGCCGAGCCGCTTGAGCAGCAGGACGCGATCCTCGCCCGGGCCGTCGTAGTCCTCGGCGACACGGTCGACCTCGAAGCCCAGCGCCTCGTGGAAGGCGACTGACCGCTCGTTCGTCGGTGAGGTCACGCAGCGGACGACCGAGCGTCCCTGGTTGCGAACCTCGTCGAAGAAGCGCTCGTAGAGCATCCGGCCGATCCCCGCGCCCCGCTGCTCGGGCGCGACGCCGACGAAGTGGATGTAGGCCTCCTCGGGATCGGTCTGCGAGAGAAAGCCGCACACGAACCCGGCGAGATCGTCTCCGTCCTCCGCGACGAAGCTCGTCCCCTCGAAGTGGAGGAAGAAGAGCCGCGGGAGCATCGGCGCCATCTCGCGGCCGCCCCACCACACATTGATGCGTCCGATCACCCGCCCGTAGTCGGACGGCTTCGCGTGCCGGATGGCGAGCGTGCTATTCGTCGGCTGCGGGTTCGTCGGCCGGCTCGTCGTCGTCCTCGGAGGCGTCGCCCGGAGCACCCACGGCCGCGGGGACCGGCGGGCCTTCGATGATCCGGATCTCGACGGGAGGCTCGTCGTCGACCGGGTTCTCGCGCCGGTCGATCACGACCGTGGACGACTGCGAGAGCTCGCTGCCGAGGATGAAGTCGGCAAGCGGATCCTCGATCAGGCGCTGGATCGCGCGGCGCAGCGGGCGGGCGCCCATGGACGGGTCGTAGCCCTGCTCGACGAGCAGCTCGCGCGCCTCAGTCGTGAGCTCGATGACGGTCCCGTGTTTCGCCATCTCCTCGCGAACGCGCTTCATCATGAGGTCGACGACCTGGAGGATCTCCGCGCGCTCGAGCTTGTGGAAGACGATGACCTCGTCGATGCGGTTCAGGAGCTCGGGCCGGAAGACCTTCTTGAGCTCCGACATGACCCGCTCCTTCATGTCGTCGTAGGAGAGGCCGCCCTCGTCGCCGATCGAGAAGCCGAGCGTCTGGTTCTTCGAGATCTGCGCCGCGCCGAGGTTCGAGGTCATGATCACGATCGTGTTGCGGAAGTCCACCTTCCGCCCCTGAGAGTCGGTGAGCTTCCCTTCCTCGAGGATCTGCAGCAGGATGTTGAAGACGTCCGGGTGGGCCTTCTCGATCTCGTCGAGGAGGACGACGGAGTAGGGCTTGCGGCGAACGGCCTCGGTGAGCTGGCCGCCCTCGTCGTAGCCGACGTAGCCGGGCGGTGAGCCGACGAGCCGGGACACGGAGTGCTTCTCCATGTACTCCGACATGTCCACCT
>JBBDMN010000198.1:0-3089 GCA_040878305.1 Gaiellaceae bacterium | reverse complement strand
AGCCGGCGGGAGCGCGCCGTATGTGCGACGCCGACTGCGAACCCACGGATCACCGCTCTTCATCCTGTTGGTGCAACGCGAGACGTGACTCGGGTGTGCGAGTGTTCAGAAATTTTCTTGACGGTTCTGGCCGTCCTACCTCAGCAGTTAGGAAACAAGGGCCAGTGCGAGAGGCAGCTCTATGTAACGTCGTGGTGCAGCAGACGACCAAAGCCACAAGCCGAGCAAGATCCAGACTAGATCGAGTGGGATGAGCCCCGCGCTCAAGTGCCCGAGGAGCGCGGTGATCCCGAAGACAAGCGGGATCGAGAGCGCGAGCAGCCAGGCGGCGAAACGCGGCACCGCGCTTTGCCGGAGGAACGCGATGCCAAGCAGCGTCGACCCGATCAGCGTGACAAGCATCCCCGGCTCTGTGAACGCGTTGAAGCCGAAGTCGAGGTACGGCGTCCAGTACTCAACGAAGAAACCCACGAGGACGAGCGAGTAGCCGACCAGCGCGACCCTGAAGGCCCAGTGCTCGAGCCGACCCATCTGGTCGCGACGGCGCAGCCAGAGGGCGAGGACGCCGAGCGCGAAGCCGAGGACGACGAGGAGGCCGACCTTGCCCCAGGTGCGGTACACCGTGTCCGCCGAGTCCCAATCGAGGAGCGGTTCGAGGAGATCACGCCCGGAGCCCTTCCACTTGACTACGCCTTCAGTGCTGTCCTCCGTCGCGAAGTAGGCAAGCGAGTGGAGCGGGAAGTACAGAATGCCGACGATGCCGCCGGCGACGGCGGCGAGGCCAATCCGGCGCTGCCGAGTCTCCGAGAGCCGCAACTCGATCACCCTCATGCTTTCTCCGTCGCGCGTCAAGGATCTTGGGCTGGCCGGAGCTGCTCAGTAGGTGGTAGAGCCAGAACACTCACATGCGTCAGTGTGTCGTTCCTCGAACAAACCAGAGACGCGGGGGGTGCCACGACAGTTGCGCCAGACGAGAAGCGTTGCGCGGTGTGGCGCGGTGCGGCAAGCTCCCGGCGATGGTCCCGGAGGCGCAGCTCGAAGCGACCGAGCACGGACTCGTCCCCCAAGGGGATGGCTGGTTCGTCCTGAACGCGCGCGAGGCGAGCTGGTTCCAGGGGCAGGGGCGCTCGGCGATCTGCGAGCTCGAGGGTGAGGGGGACTTCTCCCAGCTGGGGATCAACCTGAGCGTCCTCGAACCGGGCGTGCCGATGGCGATGTACCACTGGGAGGCCGATCAGGAGGACTTCCTCGTCCTCTCGGGCGAGGCGCTCTTGATCGTCGAGGGCGAGGAGCGCCCGCTTCGGCAGTGGGACCTCGTGCACTGTCCTGCCGGGACGAAGCACGTCATCGTCGGAGCCGGAGAGGCGCCCTGCCTCGTGCTCGCAGTCGGCGCCCGCGAGCACCAGCCTGGACCGGACTGGGGCGCCTACAGCGTGGACGAGACCGCACTCCGCCATGGCGCGGGCGTCGAGCAGGAGACGACCGACCAGTACGAGGCGTACGCGCGAGTCGCCAAGCGCGAGCCGACCCGGTACCGCGAGGGCTGGCTTCCCGACTAGATTCTGGACGCCAAACGCCGATGGTCGCCTACGCGAAGGGGTGCTTCGTCCGGGGTAGGGTGAGGCGTGGCCGAGATGAAGCAGCGGATGCTGCGCGGCGAGCTCTACATCTTCGACGACCCCGAGCTTGCAGCGGACTACGCGCGGGCTCAAGAGCTTCTCGAGCGCTACAACGCCACACGCCACGTCGAGCAGGATCTGCGCGACAGCCTGTTGCGAGACCTGCTCGGCGAGGTGGGCGAAGGCGTGGTCGTCAGGCCCTCGTTTCGCTGCGACTACGGCAGCTACATCGCGATCGGCGCACGAACCTTCGTCAACTACGACTGTGTGATGCTCGACGTCGCACCCATCCGGATCGGCGCCGCTTGCCAGATCGCCACGGGCGTGCAGCTCCTGACGGCGACACATCCGATCGATCCAGAGCCGCGTCGTCTCGGCTGGGAGTCCGCGGAGCCGATCACGGTCGGTGACAACGTCTGGCTCGGCAGCGGTGCGATCGTCGGTCCGGGCGTCACGATCGGCGACAACACGGTTGTCGGGGCGGGCTCGGTCGTGACACGCGATCTGCCGGCAGGGGTCGTCGCGTTCGGCAACCCGGCCAGTGTTCACCGGCCCATCGGTGACCGGGACACCGTGAGCGTCCCCCACAGGTAGTACGCGCTCTCTTCGTTGCTGTTCCCTCGATGTCATGCGAACATATGTTCGTGTCACTCGACCCGACGATCCTGCACGCCGACCTCGACGCGTTCTTCGCCTCGGTGGAGCAGCGCGACGATCCTCGGCTTCGGGGACGCCCTGTCATCGTCGGCGCGGGGGTCGTGCTCGCGGCGAGCTACGAGGCCAAGGCGTACGGCGTCAGGACGGCGATGGGCGGGGCGCAGGCTCGGCGGCTGTGCCCGCACGCGATCGTGGTGCAGCCGCGGATGTCCGCCTACTCCGAGGCGAGCAAGGCGGTGTTCGAGGTGTTCGACGACACGACGCCGCTCGTCGAGGGGCTCTCGATCGACGAGGCCTTCCTCGACGTTCGCGGACTCCAGCGGATCGCCGGCGCGCCAAAGGAGATCGCGGTACGGCTCCGGCAGGAGGTTCTCGATCAAGTCGGTCTCCCGATCACCGTGGGAATCGCCAGGACGAAGTTCCTCGCGAAGGTCGCAAGCGGCGTCGCGAAGCCGGACGGTCTCCTCGTGGTGCCGCCGGACGGAGAGCTCGCGTTTCTCCACCCGCTCCCGGTCGAACGCCTCTGGGGCGTTGGACGGGTCACTGCCGAGAAGCTCCACAGCCGCGGGATCACCACGGTCGGCAAGGTCGCACAGCTCGACGAGCGGGTGCTCGTCTACATGCTCGGCCGCGCGGCAGGGCGGCAACTTCACGCCCTCGCGCACAACCGCGACCCTAGGCCTGTGCGCGTGGGCCGCCGCCGGCGATCGATCGGTGCGCAACGCGCGCTCGGCCGCAGACCGAGATCGCATGACGAGATCGACGCGATCGTCCTGGCCCTCGTCGACCGGCTCGCGCGGCGGTTGCGTGCCG
>JBBDMN010000197.1:6456-17095 GCA_040878305.1 Gaiellaceae bacterium | reverse complement strand
TCCTCGGTGAAGAAGCCCTTCGCCAGCAGGGGCACGTTGGTTGTCGCGCGCGCAGAGCGGATGTCGTCCAGCGTGCCGCCGAATCGCTCGTCGACGAGGATCGAGACGGCTGCCGCGCCCGCCTGCTCGAAGGCCGCCGCAAGCACGGCCGGATTGGCATCGGGGCGAAGATCTCCCGCCGACGGCGAGCGTCGCTTGACCTCGGCGATCGCCGCGAGCCCCGGCCCGCGAAGCGCGTTCGCGAAGAGGCCGCTCACGCCGCTGCCTCCGATGCCGTCGAAAACGCGATCAGCTCCTCGAGCCGTTCAGCCGCGGCGCCGGAGTCGATCGCCTCGCGCGCATAGCCGAGGCCATCGCGCAGATCCCGCGCTTGCCCGCCTGCCGCGATCGCGCCCGCGGCGTTCAGCAGGACGGCGTCGCGCCTGCCACCTGCTTCACCGGCGAAGATCGCACGGATCGCGGTCGCGTTCTCCTCTGGCGTGCCGCCGCGGAGCTCCTCTGGGTCGCAGCGGGGAACTCCCAGCTCCAGGGGATCGACCTCGCGTCTGCGCACGCCTCCGTCGACGACCTCGCAGACAAGGTTGGGGCCAGCCGGGGAGAGCTCGTCGACGCCGCCCGCGCCGTGGACGACGAAGGCTCTCCGAGCGCCAAGCGCCGCGAGCACCTCGGCGATCGTCGGCACGAGCTCTGGCGAGTAGACGCCGACGATCTGGGCTCGCGCTCCGGCGGGGTTCGTGAGCGGCCCGAGGACGTTGAAGACGGTGCGCACGGCCAGCTCGCGCCGCACCGGGGCGGCGTGGCGCATCGCCGGATGGTGCAGGGGGGCGAAGAGGAACCCGAAACCGAGCTCGTCGATCGACCGCTCGATTCGTTCCGGGGGAAGCTCGAGATCGAAGCCGAGCGCTTCGAGAACATCGGCGGAGCCGCTCGCCGACGAGACGGCGCGGTTGCCGTGCTTCGCGACGGCGACGCCCGCTGCGGCCGCGACGAGGGCGGCTGCGGTCGAGATGTTGATGGTGCTGGCGCCGTCGCCACCCGTTCCAGCCGTGTCCACGAGATCGTCCCGTTGCGGCCGGACGCGCAGCGCGTGCTCGCGCATCGCCTCGGCGCAGCCGGCGATCTCCTCGGCAGTCTCGCCCTTTACCCGCAGCGCGACGAGGAAGCCTCCGATCTGAGCGGGTGTGGCCTCTCCTCGCATGATCTCGCCCATCACGTCTCGTGCCTGCGCCCTGCCGAGGTCCGCGCCGTCGAGCAGCGTCGAGAGCGCAATCTGGATCACCGTCGTCTCGCCGGCCACGGGGAGAGGGTAGTGGAGGAGCGACACCGCTCTGTTAGCACAGGCCCGGTTCTGGGTACTAGCGTCCTGATGCGCTTCCGGAAAGGTGCAAAGCTCGATCGGTCCCAGGTCGAAGACCTCCGCGGAGGCGGTCGCCGCATGGGTGGCGGCCCGGTCGCGCTCGGCGGCGGTGGCATCGTCACGCTGATCATCTTCGTAGCGATCGTGCTTCTCGGCGGCAATCCGCTCGGCGGCGACGGTACGGGCGGACTCGGTGACCTCGCCGGCCAGACCGCGGGAACGCAGCCTCCGGCGGCAACCCTCGAGCACTGCAAGACGGGCCAGGATGCGAACGAGCACGAGGACTGCCGCATCCTCGCCGTGATCAACAGCGTGCAGGCGTATTGGTCGAAGGCACAGCGCAACTATGAGCCTGCGCGCACCCGTTTCTTCGACGGCAGCGTGTCCACCGGCTGCGGCAATGCGAGCTCCGCGGTGGGACCGTTTTACTGCCCTGCCGACCGATACGTGTACATCGATCTGGGATTCTTCGACCAGCTCGAGTCGCAGTTCGGCGCCTCTGGCGGGCCGCTCGCGCAGGCGTACGTCCTTGCCCACGAGTACGGACACCATGTCCAGAACCTGACCGGGGTGCTGCGCAAAGCACAGAGCGGAGACACCGGCCCGCAGAGCAACGCCGTGCTCGTCGAGCTCCAGGCCGACTGCTACGCCGGGGTCTGGGTCGCGAACGCGGTTCGAACCGGGCTCATCGAGGAGATCACCCGCAAGGACATCCAGGACGCGCTCAACTCCGCCGCGGCTATCGGCGACGACCGCATCCAGGAGCGCGTTGAAGGCCGCGTCACCCCCGAGAACTGGACGCATGGCTCGTCCGAGCAGCGCCAGGGTTGGTTCGTTCGCGGGATCGAGGGCGGGATTCCTCGCTCCTGCGACACGTTCTCCGGCCGCGTCTGAGGCTGACGTAGCTCGCGCAAGAACAGAACCCGCTCGCGCGGATTACGTTCGCGCGCAAATCCCTGAAGGCGGGCGCTTCGCGACCGCTGCCGACTCTTACTCGCTTGCTTCGAATCTCGCTCTCTCGTTTCGCGCTCTCCCGCGAGAGACGATGAGGTAGGTCACGAAGCCAGTCATGCCGAGCGCGATGAGCGCGCCGACGAGGGACGCGCCGCGGAAGGCAGGAGCCTCGACATCGAGGATGCGCTCACCGGCGTGCGCGGCGTTCCCGCGGCCGAGCACGATCCCGAGTGTCATCAGGTTCGGGATCGCGAGAAGGATCGCGAACGCAGTGCCCATCACGATTGCCGTCCAGGTCCGCCGCCACCGCAGGACCGCGGCGAGCACGAGCAGCGGAAGCGCCGTGAACACGAATCCGTAGAAGAGTCCCACAAGCGTGCCGGCGACGATGCCGCCCTCTACCTGGTCGCCGATCCGCTGTGCCCACCAGCGCGGGATCGTCGCCGAGGCGATCAATCCGCCCAGCAGAACCGCCGCGATGACGATGCCCCCGACCAGAACCCGGCGAGACCAGCTCGGACCTGTGCGTTTCTCGGTGCTCACCCCTCGAGTATCTCAAGACCTTGTCGCGCTCTCGCTCGCGCTCCATTTCCCACCAAGCCCCTACGACGTTCGCCTACGCTCACCGAGACGTGCCCGAGGGCGACAGCATCCATCGCGCAGCGCGGAGTCTGCAGGTCCTCGTCGGCGAGACGCTCGAGGTGGAGGCTCCTCATCCACGCGCCGCAGGGTTAGGTGTCGCCGAACGGCTCGACGGCAGGCGTCTGGAACGGGTCGACGCGGTCGGCAAGAACCTCCTCTTGCGTTTCGAAGGCGGACTCACGCTGCGCAGCCACCTCCGGATGAACGGACGCTGGCGGGTTCGGCCGCGGGGTGAGCCCGTTCGCGGGAGGCCGTGGCTCGTGTTGAGATCGGAGACTTTCGAAGCAGTGCAGTGGAACGGCCCGGTCCTGGAGCTCGGCGGCGACGTGGCTCGGAGGCTCGGTCCGGACATCCTCGAACGACCGCCGCGGATCGGGGCGATGGTCGCGCGTCTTCGCAGCGCCCCCGCCCTTCCGCTCGCGGAGGCGCTCCAGCGCCAGCAGCTCGTGGCAGGGATCGGGAACTTGTGGGCAGCCGAAGTGCTCTGGGCGGTGAGGCTTTCGCCTTGGCTTGCAGTGCGGGACGTCTCGGACGCTGAGCTTGGGGCCACTCTCGCCGAAGCGCACCGGATCATGTCCGCCGCGCTCGAGAGCTCCCGTCCGAGTCGGCGGGCTTATCGGCTCGCGGGTCGTCCCTGCAGGCGTTGCGGAACCCTCATCTGCTCCCGAGGACAGGGAGATGCGAACCGCACTGCGTACTGGTGCCCGACTTGTCAGCGTCAGACGCGGTCGAGCTCGAGCATGACCTCGTCCACGTAGCACCAGGACCAGTCCTCGGCCGGCTCTGCCGACCGGACCAGAGGATGCTCTGACTCGTGGAAGTGGGCGGTCGCATGGCGACCGGGCGAGTTGTCGCAGCAGCCGATCTTCCCGCAGCTGAGGCACATCCGGAGATGCATCCACCGACTGCCGGTCTTCAGGCACTCCTCGCAGCCGAGGAGCGGATCTGGCAACTCGGTGATGCGAACGCTGTCGTCGTGCGAACAGGGCTGATCCACGGACCCAGGCTACTCTCGCCGTGACGGGCAGCGCCGGCGAGACGCCGGAGAGTCTAGGGAGTCGCCCTCGCTTCTACCCGCGACCGGCGGCCGTTGCGATGTCTCCCTCCCGGTGCGTCATCCCCTCCCCGAGCAGCTGGACGAGCTCTTCCGCGGGCATCGGCCGGCCGATGAGGTACCCCTGCGCCAGCGAGCAGCCGAGAGAGCGCAGCGCATCCCAGATCTCCTGGGACTCGACGCCCTCGGCGACGACGGCGAGACCCAGATTCCGTCCGAGGTCGATCGTCGAGCGGACGATCGTCGCGTCGCTCGGATCTGAGCACATACCTGCGACGAAAGAGCGGTCGATCTTGATCGTCTGCACGGGCAGGCGCTTGAGGTAGGCGAGCGAGGAGTAACCCGTTCCGAAATCGTCGATCGCGAGCCCGAGGCCCATCTCGTTCAGGCGAGCGAGCACCTGCCGGACTCGGAACGGGTCCGCGAGTATCGTCGTCTCGGTGATCTCGAGCTCGAGCTGCTCGGGACGGACGCCCGTCTCGACGAGCAGGAGTGCGATCCGGTCCGGAAGCTCGAGATCGAGGAGGTCGGGAATAGTCAGGTTCACGGCTATGTGCAAGTCGAAGCCGGCCGTGTTCCAGGCGCTGCACTGCTCGAGCGCCGATTCGAGCACGTAGCGGGTGAGCGGCTTGATGAGGCCCGTCCTCTCCGCTACCGGCACGAACGTGCCGGGTGGGATGAGCCCGCGATTCGGGTGCTGCCACCGCACGAGGGCCTCAGCGCCGACGATGCGACCGCTCGCGAGCTCGGCCTTGGGCTGGAAGTGGACGACGAGCTCGTCGTTCTCGATCGCCCTCCGGAGCTCACCGGCAAGCGCAAGCCGCGCGGCGTCGTTCGTGTCCTGCTCCACGTCGTATGCCGCCGTTTCCGCGTGGGTGTCCTTTGCCACGTACATCGCGACATCCGCGTGCCGGAGCAGCGTGTCGACGTCTTCGGCGTGCTCGGGATAGGCGGCGACGCCAACGCTTGCTGCGACCTCGAGTGAAAGCCCACGGAGCGAGAAGGGCGCCTCGAGGGCTTCATGGATCCGCGCAGCGAGGAGCGTCGCGTCCTCGACCGACCCAGTCGGGAGGAGAATCCCGAACTCGTCGCCGCCGAGCCGAGCGAGCGTATCGCTCGCTCGCAGCACCTCCCGTAGGCGAACGCTCAGCTCGTTCAGGAGGAGGTCGCCCGCCTCGTGTCCCAGGGCGTCGTTGATCTCCCTGAAACGGTTGACGTCGAGCACCATCACGGCAGCCGAGCCTCGGGTCCTCCCGGCCGCGAGAATGGATTGCTCGATCCTGTCGCGGAACAGGGTTCTGTTCGGCAGGCCGGTGAGCTCGTCATTCAGGGCGCGGTACTCGATCTCCGCCATCTGACGCTGGATCCGCCGTGTCACGCGCCGGAGGATCGGCACGAGAATGACGAAGAGGAGAAGGAGCACCACCTCGAAGATCCCCGCGACGGGCAGGAATGCCGCGTCGGCGGCCTGCGCGATCGGCTCGTAGTCGTGGAAGAGCGCGACGACACCGATTCCGCCAGGGACGGCGACGGGCGCGTAAACGCGAAGGGCCTTGCGCGACTCGGTGCCCCGTCCGGCGACCGCAGCGGTTGTGACGTCGCCGCGGATGGTTCCCGTTCTCGCCTCGCGGATGTGATCGAGCTCGGGCGTCTTCGTGCCTATGAGGCCGTGGTCGGTGCTGTACGTCACCGTTCCGCCCTCGGCGTAGAGGTTCGCGAGCAGCACGCCCTCTTCGAGGACATACGCCTCGAAGACCGCGTCGAGAGCCGATCGACGGCGATCGCCGACAGAGCGCTCGAAGTCGGAGGCGAGCAGCGACCCACGAAGGACGGTGCTCGCGATCACCCGCGCCTCGGACGTGGCCGCACGTTCCGCCTGCACCGTGTTGAAGTGCCTGACGACGAGGAGGATCGCCCCCGCTGCCAGTGCGAGGCCGATGCAGGTGGCGACCGCAAACCGTAGGACGAGGCGCGGTGGGCCTTCGCGGCTCGAGTCTCTCGGCGCGGGGTCGGTGCGGCCCGGCGCCATGCCTACCTTCCGAGGGGTGGGACGATTTTGTCGACGGCCCCGTCGAGCTCTCCCGTGTCGACGTCGTCGACCGTCCCCGTGACCTCGTCCACGACCCCTTCGGTCGTCCCCGTGACCTCGTCCACGACCCTTTCGGTCGTCTCGCCAACCTCGTTCACGGTGTCCTCCACGGGCCCGGCCTCGTCCTCCGGCTCCTGGCCAGGCTCGTCCTGCGGCTCCTGGCTAGGCTCCTTGACCGGCCCCTCGGCAGGGTCGTCCTGCGGCTCCTGGCCAGGCTCGTCGCTCGGCTCCTCTCTAGGATCACTTCCCGGCTCCTTGGGGTCTCGGCTTGGGCCGGTATCCGCGCCCGCTGGGCCATCGCTGTAGTCCGTCGGCTCGTTTGTTGGCCCGGTTGGGCCGGAGTCGGGCCGCGGGCGGCCGGTCCCGCCGCCCTCGTCCTTCAGAGTTGCGACGTCGCTCCTCCCGGGTGCGTTCTGCGGCTCCACGTTGCGGTGCGAGCGAGACCCGACGACTACCGGACCGGACGTCGTCAGCGGGCCGTCCTGAGCGAGACGCACGATGGATCCTCGTACTCCTGAAGCGAGCGCCTGATTCGATTCCAGGGTGGCAGCGTCCGCGAAGGGGACAAGCGAGGCGGCGATCCGTTCGACCACGGCCGGCAGTGGAATGGTCAGTCCGCTGGCGGCCGAGAGAGGAATAGGCAAGCACACGCCAAGGACGACCACGATCCGTTCCCAGCGCCTGCTCATGCGCCTCGACCCCGAAGGAGGCAGAGTGAGAACAGTGGGTGTCGAGATGCCGCAGTCATGACCCGTGGAGCGGTGATCCGCCAGTCGAAAAGTACGCATTTCCGGCAGTGATCACCCTCCCCCGGAAGTGGGAGGCGGCGATCCCTCGCTTAGGTCTGGGCCCTGTGGCAGCCGGGCTCTCTACTCATCCGAGTGGATGGATGCCGCAGCGCTACGATCGCCGAAGTCTCCAGATCGACACGCAACTGCAACTCCCACATGCCGAAGGTCGCCACCGAACCGCTGCTGTTTACGACTGTCGATAGTCCCATCGGCGGGCTTCTGCTGCTCGGCGACGGACGCGCCCTCTGCGGCCTGCACATACAACAAGGGCGTAAAGCCGTGGCCGTCGAGCCGGGTTGGCAGCGGGCAGAAGAGCCGTTCGGTGAGGTTCGGTCGCAGCTGGCGCAGTATTTCGCCGGTCGCCGCATGCGGTTCGACCTGCCGCTCGCCATGCGTGGGACGTCGTTCCAGAATCGCGTCTGGGACGAGCTGCAGAAGATTCCGTATGGCCAGACCGCTACCTACGGCGAACTCGGGCGCCGGATCGGTCAGCCGTCTGCCGCGCGTGCCGTGGGGCTCGCGAACGGCAGCAATCCGATCTCGGTGATCGTCCCCTGCCACCGCCTGGTCGGCGCCAACGGCGCCCTCACTGGCTACGGAGGCGGCCTCGATCGCAAGCAGATGCTGCTCTCGCTCGAGGCCGACTCGCTCGCCGTCTCACACGACGTCCCAGCTCGCTGGGGCTCGACCTGGGCTTTCTGACAACGCTGACCACTGCCCGGCGCCACGGTCGTCCCGCCCCGTCCGAGAGCGCCCACCGTCGGGGTTACGCGAGCCGACCGAGGACGACGCCGAAGACGGCGTGTCGCCAAGTGGCCTGCGCGAATGCGCGCGGGTTCGTCAGCAGCGGCGGAATCCCGGGCTGGCCACGAGCGGGGTGGTAGCGGTCGATGGCGTAACAAAGCGGATAGAGCACAACGTGCTCGACGAGAGCCATTCCGAGCGCCAGCCGGCGCGGATCGGCTGGGATGATGCGGCGCGCTTCGTTGTATGCGAGCCCAAACAGGGCACCGTTCACCACGTGCAGCGCCAGGCCCAAGCGTTGCCATCGCGGGCCGCGGGTCACCGCCTTGCCGAGGATCGCGACATCCGAGTAGTCGCATCGGAGCACCCGTTGATCGAGCGGCTCCTGGACGGCCCACGCGGCTGCGGCTACGGCGCCGGCCGCCGCTGCGCGTAGTCGTTCCCTCATACGGCTAAGCGGGCTCGGCAGCGTGTCGGACGCGGTCGCGTGCCTCGGCGAAGCGGATCGCCTCGTAGGCGATGAGGCCGACGCAGAAAGAGGCAACCGCGGCGAGCGTGGCGAGCGCCGGGATCTCGACGGCGATGGGCAAGAGGGCGAGGAGAAGGGCTGCTACAACGAGCCGCTGGCGGTTGAGCGTTCGCACGTTGCGGAGGCGGAACAGGATGTGGGCGATCAGGTACAGGGCAACCCCGCCGCATAGTGCGACAGCCGGAACGACCGCGAGCGGATCACCCATGTCGGCGAGCGTCTTCTTCATTCCGACCGCGAAGAGGATGATCCCGGCGACCATCGGCAGGTGCAGGTAGCTATAGGAGTCACGAGCCATCCTGAGCTGTGCACTCCCGGTCGCTTCGCGTAAGCGGCGCTCCGCGACGATCGCGACCACGTCGAAGTACGCCCACCAGAGCGCAGCGGCGACTGCGAGTCCGAGAATGGCTGCCGCGTTGACGCCGGCTCCGAGATCGGTAGTCGCGCCCACGCCGACCGCGACGATCGACTCGCCGATGGCGATGATCACGATCAACGCGTGCCGTTCGGCGAAGTGCCCTGCCTCGAGTGTCCAGCCGCGCCCTCCACCGATCCAGGCGCCGGCGAGGTCGCTCGCGATCGCGATCGCCCAGACTGCAACTTGTACGGGCCCATCGAGGGCCGACGCGACGAAGAGCAGCACGATGCTGATCATCGACCCGGTTCCCAGCCTTGCGATTGCGGCCAGCAGGTCGCCGTCTCCCCGCCCGGCGACCGCGTAGAGCGCAAGGTGTGCGAGCCGGACGATCGCGTAGACGCAGGCGAACAGGAAGGCGTCGTCGCCGAACACGTCGGGGACGGCAAGCGACGCGACGAGCATTGCGGCCATCGCCCCGAACATCACGATTCGGACCCAGCCCTCATCGGGATTGATGGTGTTGGTCAACCAGGCGTACGCCGCCCATGCCCACCAGAGGATGCCGAGCACGAGCATGCCCTTCACGAGGCCCGCCCAGGTCGGGTCGCCGGAGATGAGCCCGGTCACCTGGGTGAGCGCGAAGACGAAGATCAGGTCGAAGAAGAGCTCGAGCGGGGTGACGCGTTCGTCCGCGCCCTCCTCGTGCCGGCGAGCCTGAACGGTTACGGCGCCAGCCTAGATGCAGCGACCGTAGCGGCTGCGGTCTCCACTACGGTCGACCACCGATCGGGTGTCGGTTGAGCGGCCAGGGCCCTCCCGTCTGAGAGCGGGGAGGGTCCGGGCGCGCTTTCGAGATTTACGAAGAGAGGCCCGCGCCGGCGGCGACGGGCACTTCGATGCCGAGCTTCGCGGCGGCCATCTTCGTCCCCTCGACGCGGTTCGCGATCTTCTGGAACGCGACGTCGCGAGCGTAGTCCGGCGAGCCGTGATTCGGCTTCTCGTCGATCGAGAACGGGGAGAAGCCGCAGTCGTCGGTCGAGCCGAGCCGCTCCTTCGGGATGAAGTCGGCGGCGTGCACGAGCAGGTCGCAGATCTCCTGCGCGCTCTCGACGCGTGGGCTCTGCGTCACGGTCACGCCGATGTAGCACACCTGCGGCACGCCGTTCGCGTCGTCGCGGCTGTGCTTCCCGATCATCTCGAGCACGGGGTCCTTCTCCCGTTCGCTCGCGAGCTGGATCAGAAAGTAGCCGGCATTCAGCTTGAACAGCTCCGGAAGCAGGTCGCTATACGGGACGTCCGCGCTGTGCACCGAGTCGCGGTCGCCTCCCGGACAGGTGTGGACGCCGATCTTCGCCCGCTCTTCGGCCGAGAAGCGGTCGATCACGCGGTTGTTGAGCTCGATGAAGTACGGGAGCTTGCCGGCGCCCGTCCACGGGTTGCGGGGGTCGGCCCTGGTCGCGAGGCGCCCTTCGGTGAAGTCCATCGAGACCCTCTCGGCACCCGCGTCGAACGACTGGCGAACGTCCTTCTCGCACTCGTTGACGAGGTCCTCCTCGAACTCCTCCTGCGAATAGCCGGGGATCACCTCGTTCAGGGGGTAGAGGAGAGCGAGCATCGACGGCGCGATCACCGCCTGCTTCATCGGCTTCGTGGCGTACTTGATCGACTTCGTCAGCGTCTCCGACGCGAACGTCTTGTAGCGAAACGGGCCGCCGGTCAGGCGCGGCAGCTGCCGGTGGTGACCGTCGGCGAAGATCGCGAAGTACTGCCCGCCGCCGGCGAGGTTGTCGGCCAGGCCGGTGCCCGCGAGCGTGTCGGTGATGGGATAGGTGGCGAAGCTCGACCGGTACTGCTCGCCGTCGGAGACGATCGGCGCGCCGGTCGCCTCCCCGCGGGTAATGGAGTCCTCGACTGCGTCGTCCTGCATGGCTTCCAGCTCCGACTTGTCGATCTTCCCGGCGTCGTAGTCAGCGTAGGCAGCCTGCAGCTTGGACGGCCGGGGTAGGGAGCCAACGGGCTCGGTCGGAATGCCTGTATCGGTTCTCGGATCGTACGATCCCATGATCCTCCTCTTCCTTGCCGGCCGGAGCTTGTTGCCGGCTGTCGATTGGTGCATCTCGG
>JBBDMN010000197.1:0-6356 GCA_040878305.1 Gaiellaceae bacterium | reverse complement strand
GAGCGGATTCCGTTCTGCCGCAGAGTCAGCGGAGCGCCAAGGCCGCGAAGCGGCCGTCTTCAGGGTGTTCGCGCGAACGGAATTCGCGTGAGCGGATTCCGTTCTGCCGCAAAGAACAGTCAGAGCGGCTCGATCGCGGTCTTGCGGACGACCTCGAAGATGAGTCGCGTCTCCACGTGCTCGACCTCGTCGCGCGCGGTGAGATCGTCCAGCACGAGGGTCCGTAGGCGCTCCGTGTCCGGCACGGCGACGTGGACGAGGTAGTCGTCCGAGCCGGTGACGTGGAAGACCGCGATCGACTCGGGCAGACGCAGGACGTGTTCGTAGAAGTCGTCGATCAGGTTGCGGTGGTGTACCTGGAGTCGGATCGAGATGAGCGCCTGGGTCGGCCGGCCGAGGAGCGCCGGGTCGACGGCGGCGTGGAAGCCGGTAAGGACGCCCCGCTCGCGCAGGCGCCGGACGCGCTCGAGGCAGGTCGAGGGCGAAAGGCCGACCAGCGCGGCGAGATCCTTGTTCGAAACCCGTGCATTCTTCTGCAATTCGAGCACGAGCTGGCGATCGATTCGGTCGAGAGCCACGTATGGATCCGTGGAACGAACGATGTTCGAATTTGTTGCCATTCTTACGAATCAATTCTAATCTCTGATTTGATTTCCTGCTACTCCAGGAACCTCCAGTCTGGATTCCGACCAAGGAGACACAAGCGATGACCAGCGAAGGCGAGTCGCCGCCCGGCGAGTTCCACTTCACCTCCGAGTCCGTGACGGAGGGCCATCCGGACAAGATGGCCGACCAGATCTCGGACGCGGTTCTCGACGCGATCCTGAGCGAGGATCCCGAGGGGAGGGTGGCTTGCGAGACATTCGTGACCACCGGCCTCGCGCTCATCGGCGGCGAGATCACAACCTCGACGTACGTCGACATCCCACGCATCGTCCGCGCGAAGATCGCCGAGATCGGCTACACACGTGCCGAGTACGGCTTCGACGCCAAGACGTGCAGCGTGATCGTCGCGGTCGACGAGCAGTCCCCCGACATCGCCCGGGGCGTGGACGTCTCGTACGAGGCCCAGCACGACCCCGACGACGATCCGCTGGACAGGCTGGGGGCGGGCGACCAGGGGATGATGTTCGGTTACGCCTGCCGCGAGACGGATGAGCTGATGCCGTTGCCGATCATGCTCGCGCACCGGATCTGCAAGCGGCTCGCTGAGGTCCGCAAGTCGGACGAGCTCCACTACCTGCGGCCGGACGGCAAGGCGCAGGTCACGGTCCGCTACGAGGTCGACGCGCACGGCATCCAGCGGCCGGTCGAGATCGAGCGGGTCCTGATCTCGACCCAGCACGCCGATGATCTCGACCCGGAGGTGCTGATCAAGCCGGATCTCATCGAGCGCGTGCTCCACCCGATCCTGCCTCGGCACCTGTACGACGAGCGGCGGTTCGAGCACAAGGACTTCGTCTACGTCAACCCCACGGGGCGCTTTGTCGTCGGCGGCCCGATGGGCGACACAGGCCTTACGGGGCGGAAGATCATCGTCGACACCTACGGCGGCGCCGCCCGCCACGGCGGCGGCGCGTTCTCGGGCAAGGATCCGACGAAGGTCGACCGCTCGGCTGCGTACGCGGCGCGGTACGTCGCGAAGAACATCGTCGCCGCAGGGCTGGCCGACCGCTGCGAGCTGCAGGTCGCTTACGCGATCGGCATCGCCCACCCGTTCTCGATCCAGGTCGAGTGCTTCGGCACGGAAGCCATCCCGGTCGGCCGCATCCGCGAGCTGGTCGTGGCGCACTTCGACCTACGGCCGGGGGCGATCCTGCGCGACCTCGACCTGCGACGCCCGATCTACGCCAAGACAGCGGCGTACGGCCACTTCGGCCGCGACGACCATGATTTCACGTGGGAGCAGACCGATAAGGCCGACCTGCTTCGCGAGGCCGCCGGGCTTGCCCGCGAAGCTCAGGTCGCGTAATCAGTGGCCGTCACGGTCGTCGGCTCGGTCGCGTTCGACGCGGTCGAGACGCCCTTCGGCAGGCGCGAGCGAATCCTCGGCGGCGCGGCGACGCACTTCGCGCTCGGAGCTAGCTTCTTCACCGAGGTGCGCGTCGTCGGCGTGGTCGGAGAAGACTTCGGCGCCGAAGAGTTCGCGGTCTTCCAGTCGCGCGGGATCAACGTCGACGACATCGAGCAGGTCGCCGGCGAGAGCTCGTTCTTCTGGGCGGGCCGCTACGAAAACGACATGCAGGTCGCGCACACGATCGACACGCAGCTCAACGTCTTCGCCGGATTCGACCCGGTGCTGTCCACGGCGGCGCGCGACTCGTCGGTGACCTTTCTCGCAAACATCCAGCCCGATCTCCAGCGTCGCGTGCGCGAGCAGTGCAGCGGCGCAGTCGTCACGGGCCTCGACTCGATGAACTACTGGATCGAGTCCGCGCGGGAATCGTTGCTCGAGACGATCGCGTGCGTCGACATCGTCTCCCTGAACGACACCGAGGTGCGGATGCTCACCGGTCAGCCGAATCTGGCGCGTGCCGCGCGCGAGATCTGCTCGCTCGGGCCGCGCGTGCTCGTGGTCAAGCAGGGCTCTTACGGCGCCTGCATGTTCTCGGAGAGCGGTTTCTTCTTCGTTCCGGGGTATCCCCTCGAAACCGTCGTCGACCCCACCGGCGCCGGCGACTCGTTCGCCGGCGGCTTCTTCGGCTACCTCGACTGCCATTTGGATGCGGGTGAGGTCAGCAACGAGGTGCTGCGGCGCGCTGCCGTCTACGGCTCGGTGATCGCGTCGTTCGCGATCGAGGCCTTCGGTAGCGAGCGGTTGCAGGCGTTGACCATGCCCGAGATCGAGGCCCGCTTCGGCGAGTTCAAGCAGATGACCCACTTCGAGGCGCAGCCGCTACTTGCGCCCGCGAACGAGCGGTAACGTACGAAACGTGAGCGCGTCGGTCCAGAGAGCGCGCGCGACGTCCTCGTCCTCCGCGTACCGAAAGCTGGAGGAGTTGCTCAGCGCGGAGCGCTGCGTCGTTCTCGACGGCGGCGTAGCGACGGAGCTGGATCGGCTCCAGGGCTCGGGCGCCGACCCCGTTCCGGAGCTCTGGGGCACGTGGGCGCTCTTCCGCGCGCCGCAGGCTGTTCTCGACATGCACCGAAGCTACGTCGACGCCGGCTGCAACGTGCTCTCGACCGACACCTGGTCGATCCTGTCAGCCCCGGAGCTCGAGTTGCGCCTGGGGCCGGGCGCGAGGGAGGCGGTGCACTGGATGGACGTCGCCCGTCTCGGCGTCCGCCTCGCGCGCCGGGCGATCGAGGAAGGCGGGCGCGCGAACGAATGCGCCGTCGCGTTCGCGATCTCGGAGGAGATCAACTCCCCCCACCGTCGCGGGACGCTCGAGCTGCTCTCCGGCGTGTTCGCCGAGGAGCCTCCCGATCTCATCCTGCTCGAGACGCTCACGCTCGTGCGCGAGCCGGAGATGTTCGAGACGGTCGAGCTGCTGCTCGAGACGGGCCTCCCGGTCTGGCTCTCGTTCCGGCGTTGCCGGCACGGCGTCTGCGGTGTCTTCGGGCAGCACTGGGGGCCACCCGAGGGCGATCTCTTCGGGCGCGCGGCTCGGCGGTTCGAGGAGATGGGCGTCGGCGCCCTGCTGATCAACTGCCTCCCCGTGGACCACGTACCGGGGATGATCTCCTGGCTACGGGACTTCACGGAGCTGCCGCTCGGGGTCTATCCCAACCTCGGCCACCTGGCGGGCTCGCGCTGGCGCTTCGACGACGAGATCGACCCTGCCGCGTACGCCGAGCTCGCGCTTTCCTGGCGCGAGGAAGGCGCCCAGATCATCGGCGGGTGCTGCGGCGTGACGCCGGACCACATCGCTGCCATGGCCACGGCGGTCGCCGATACGAAGCCCGGTCGCAAGCGGCCGCCTCTCGACGAGCGGCTGCTCGGGCGCGAGCCCGAGCTCGCGCCGGCCGAGCCGTGGCGTGACGAGCATGGCCGCGTCGTCTTTCCGCTTCCCTTCCCACAACTCTCGATCGACGAGGGCGTGTTCGTGCCGACGCCCGGCAGCTACCTCGTATGGAAGAAGCTCCACGACGACCTCGTCGGCCGTGACCAGGCGTGCCTCGACGTCGGGTGTGGGTGCGGGATCCTCTCCGTCCAGCTCGCGCTGAACGGCGCCGCGCGCGTGCACGCGATCGACATCGACGACAGCGCGGTCGCGAATACCCTCTCGAACAGCTTTCGCAACGGGGTCGCAGACCGGCTCACCGGCGAGACCGTCGACCTTTACCAGTGGGAGCCGACCGAGCGCTTCGACCTGATCGTCGCGAGCCTCTACCAGATGCCCGTCGATCCCTACGAGGAGCCGAGCGGGCATCGGCCGCTCGACTACTGGGGCCGCAACTTGCTCGACCACTTCATCCGGCTCCTGCCGCGGCTCCTGGCCGAGAGCGGGATCGCGTACGTGATGCAGCTGTCGATCGTGGGTCAGGCCCAAACGGCACGGCTGCTCGCCGAAGGCGGCCTCCAGGCGAAGGTCGTGGACTTCAGCTTCTTTCCGTTCGGCCCTCTCTTCCAGCAGAACAAGAATCAGATCGATCGCGTCGAGCAGCTCTCCGACGCTTTTCACCTACGCTTTGCCGACGAGGACGTGATGGTCGCCTATTTGCTCGAGGTGACCGCGTCCTGACGCGCAGGGCATCGAACCGACAAAGAGGGAGTTTTGGCATGACTCAGACAGCAGAACGTGAAGCCCCGGTCGTGGACTTCAAGGTGGCCGATCTCGGGTTGGCTGAATGGGGCCGGAAGGAGATCGGCCTGGCCGAGCACGAGATGCCCGGCCTGATGTCGGCGCGGCGCGAGTACGCGGCCGAGCAGCCGCTCCACGGCGCTCGCATCACGGGCTCGCTGCACATGACGATCCAGACGGCAGTGCTCATCGAGACGCTCGTTTCGCTGGGCGCGGAGGTGCGCTGGGCGTCGTGCAACATCTTCTCCACGCAGGACCACGCCGCTGCGGCGGTCGCGGTCGGGCCGGACGGGACTCCGGACGAGCCAAGGGGTGTGCCGGTGTTCGCGTGGAAGGGCGAGTCCCTCGAGGAGTACTGGTGGTGCACCGAGCAGGCGCTCACCTGGCCCGACGGCGGCCCGAACATGCTGCTCGACGACGGCGGCGACGCAACGATGCTCGTGCACAAGGGAGTGGAGTTCGAGCGCACGGGTGCCGTACCGGACCCGGCCGGTGCCGACTCAGAGGAGTTCCGCATCGTGCTCGAGCTCC
The DNA here is from genome assembly GCA_040878305.1 of Gaiellaceae bacterium. GTDB lineage: Bacteria > Actinomycetota > Thermoleophilia > Gaiellales > Gaiellaceae > GMQP-bins7. Next base: position 1,080 of record JBBDMN010000197.1, on the reverse strand, counting down.
TGCACCGCTCACTCACGGCCGACCCGCAGAGATGGACGCGGGCCGCCACGGAGATCAAGGGTGTGACCGAGGAGACGACGACCGGCGTGCATCGCCTCTACCAGATGGCCGAGGCGGGGACGCTGCTGTTCCCGGCGATCAACGTCAACGACTCGGTCACGAAGAGCAAGTTCGACAACCTCTACGGCTGCCGGCACTCGCTCGTCGACGGCATCAACCGCGCCGTCGACCTGATGCTCGCCGGCAAGCTCTGCGTCGTCTGCGGCTACGGCGACGTCGGCAAGGGCTCGGCCGAGTCGCTCCGCGCGCAGGGCGCCCGCGTCGTCGTCACCGAGATCGATCCCATCTGCGCCCTACAGGCGTTGATGGAAGGCTTCGACGTGCAGCGGCTGGACGACGTGGTCGAGATGGGCGACGTCTTCATCACGGCGACCGGGAACAGAGACGTGATCACGGTGGCACAGATGCGCCGGATGAAGCACCAGGCGGTCGTCGGCAACATCGGCCACTTCGACAACGAGATCGACATGGCCGGCCTCGCCGACACCGCGGGCGTGGAGCGGATCACGATCAAGCCGCAGGTCGACCAGTGGATCTTCCCCGACGGCAAGGCGATCATCCTCCTCTCCGAGGGGCGGTTGCTCAACCTCGGCAACGCCACCGGCCACCCGAGCTTCGTGATGTCGAACTCCTTCACGAACCAGGTGATCGCGCAGATCGAGCTCTTCAACCGCACGGATCACTACGAGCTCGGCGTCCACGTGCTGCCCAAGCACTTGGACGAGAAGGTCGCGCGCCTGCACGTCGAGGCGCTCGGCGCCAAGCTCACCGAGCTCCGGCCCGAGCAGGCGGCGTACATCGATGTCCCGGTGGAGGGTCCGTACAAGTCGGATCAGTACCGGTACTAGGCTCTGCTTTTGCGCAGGACCGGAATCCGCTCGCGCGGACTCCGGTCCGCGCAAACCCTGAAGACGGCCGCTTCGCGGCCTTGGCGCACCTTCTACACATCGGGCCAGTCAGGTCCGGGAATCCGCTCGCGCGGACTCCGGTCCGCGCAAACCCTGAAGACGGCCGCTTCGC
>JBBDMN010000196.1:0-17212 GCA_040878305.1 Gaiellaceae bacterium | reverse complement strand
CGCCGACCCGGAGATGATCGACCGGATCGGCATGATGTCCGTCCCCGCCGCGGTACCGGCCTGGACCGTCTGACGCTCTGCGGCGCGGCCGACCGCGCCGCCCTTGGGCCTACCTATCGACCGATGAACGAGGAGCACGACCTGGCCATCGCCTTCGGGCCTGTCGGCCTGGTGGGGTGGGCGCTCTTCGTCCTCGGCATCCTGAAACGGAGCCGCCTCGTGGCGGCCGTCGGCCTCGGCGCGGTCGTCGCCGATGTGACCGTCGCTGAGCTCGGCGGCTTCAAGGCGATGAACGAGACCCGGCCGCCCCAGCGGCTACCCGAGCCAACAGCTCTCTAGGTGTGCCAAGTGCTCGGCGGCTATCCGCCGGGCGTGATTTTCACCCTGTACTCCTTGATGCTCGGGTTCCCGACATCGACCGTAATCGACACGGTGTGCAAGCCCGTGGTGGCGGCATTCTTCCCCGCCTCTTCGATCGCTTTCTGAAGGGACTCCGTGGACTTCCCCTTGTTCTTCTCGCCGCTGCTCATTGCTTCGTCTCCTTTCGCCTCGACGGTGCGGACCTTACTCCCCGTGCGTCGTCCCTGACAACACCTCGCCTCCGACTAGGTCGACTCCGAGTTTCGCGCCTTCAGCGCGAAGCTCGTCGATTCTCGCCGAGGCGAGAGCCGCAGCGAGGGAGGGCCCGAACCGCGCAACGATCTCGCGCTCGTGCTCCCACAGCGGAGCATCGCCTCGGAGAGTGTCGGCCGCTCCCCACAACCGCGCGGCGTGCTCGGAAGCGCCTTCCGCCGCCGCGACGCCACCGAGCGCGCACATGCATTCCGCGCACGTGCGGTCGTCTGCGAGCTCCACGTACATCGCGAGGCTCTCTCTGAGGAGCTCCCCAGCACGCGGCAGGTCGCCCTCCCGGAGCGCGAGCTCACCGAGGAGGCATGTTGCCGCTGCGGTATGCAAGCGCTCGCCCAGCTCGTCCGCGAGGGCCAGCGCCTCTTCCAGCGCCGACTGCGCGCGAGCTGCGTCGCCCTGGAAGAACGCCGCCTCGCCGAGGTTGTACGCCGAGTCCACGATCAGCAGGCGGTCGCCGAGCGCGCGGCGCAGGGTGAGCGCCTCCCCGTGCATTGCGACTGCTCGCTCGCGATCTCCCCCGGCGGACACGATCGTCGCGAGGATGTTGAGAGAGCCCGAGATCGCACGGGGGTCGTCGAGTTCGCGGGCCAGCGCCAGTGCCTCCTCGGAGAGCGCGTGCGCACGGCCCGCATCATGCTCGAGCGTGAGATACGCGAGCTCCGAGAGCGCGAACACGACGTCTCGCCCACGGCCCGACGCGCGGAAGAGAGGTAGCGCCTCCTCGACGAGCACCTTAGCTTCGCCGGTCGCGCTTTGTGCCATCGCCTGGCGCGCCGCCGTCCACAGCGCATCAGCCCGAACGTCGGGCGCTACGTCATTCGCCAACCCGAGACCGAGTGAGAGCCACCGCCGGGCCTCGCTCGCGTGCCCGTGCGCGCGCCAGAAGCGACCGAGCGCCGACATGGCTCGGAGTGCATCCTCGACCCGTCCGGACGAGAGGCACCAGTCGAACGCGGCGCGGATGTTGTCGAGCTCGGCCTCGAGCCGCTCGAGCCAGGAGGCCTGATCCGGCCCTGCAAGCTCGGCCTCGGCAGTTGCCGCGAGCCCGAGGAAGCGCTCCGCGTGTCGCCGGCGGAGATCCTCGAGTCCACCCTCGACCTCGAGCCGGGCGACGGCATGCTCGCGCACGGTCTCCAGCATCGACAGGCGAACGTCTCCGTCGGCTACGTCGCTGCGAAGCAGGCTCCACGCGACAAGCGACTCGAGATCGGCAAGCAACTGGGCGCTACGCCCCGCGATCGCGCGGGCGTCGGTCATCGTGCACCCGCCCGCGAAAACTGCCAATACACCGTGAAGCTCACGCTGGCGATCGCTCAGCAGCCCGTAGCTCCAGTCGATCGTCGCCCGCAGCGTCCGCTGCCGCTCGGGGAGGTCGATCGGCCCTTCCATCTCGAGGGCGAGACCCTCGTCGAGGGCTTTCAGGATCTGGGCGGGAGGGAGGATGACGAGGCGCGCGGCGACGAGCTCGATCGCGAGAGGCAGGCAGTCGAGGCGGCGGCAGATCTCCCGGATTGAGTCGAGCGTGTCCTCGTGGAGCAAGACGCCCCGGGCAGCAGCGAGCTCCGTGAAGAGCTCGGAGGCTTCGTCGACCGGAAGGGGATCGAGCGGGAAGACATGCTCGCCGGAGAGACGCAGCGGGACACGGCTCGTGGTGAGCGCCTTGACGTCGGGCGCGAGGTCGAGGAGCTGCGCCAGCTGCGTTGCAGCGGTCGGAAGGTGCTCGAGGTTGTCGAGCAGGAGCAGCGCGCCGGTGCCTGCGAGCGCGTCCCCGAGGGTCGCAATGAGTGGACGTCCGGGCGTCTCGCGCACGCCGAGCGTACGCGCTATTGCCGCCGGCACGAGCTCGGGATCGGAGATCGGTGCGAGCCCGACCAGATGGACGGGATTCTCGATTGCCTCGACACCGGCGACCTCGAGCGCCAGTCGGCTTTTCCCTGCGCCGCCGGGGCCGGTGATTGTCACGAGCCGAACATCGGGGCGCGCGAGAAGACGCCGGATGGCGGTGAGGTCGGAGCCTCGGCCGACGAGGCGATGATGCAGCGCTGGAAGCGTCGCTCCGCCCAATGTCCGAAGCGGCGGGAACGCGTCGGGGAGACCGGGTCCAGCGAGCTGGAAGAGCTGCTCCGCGGAGGGGACGTCCTTTAGACGATGTCTTCCGAGCGGACGGAACGATCCGCCTGGAAACGGCTCGTCGCCGGAGACGTGTTGGGTGGCACGCGACACGACGATCTGGTCGCCGTGCCCTGCGGCGCAGATCCGCGCTGCGATGACGACGTCTATGCCCACATAACCCTCGTCTCCCAGCTCCGGCTCCCCCGTGTGGATGCCCATTCTCAGGCGGAGGACACCCTCCGGCGCCCACGGCTCGCCGGCGAGCGCCTGCTGCAGCTCGGCCGCGGCGACGACCGCCTCGCGGGCGCGCGAGAAGGCGAGGAAGACCCCGTCTCCCGCCCAGTCGACCTCATGGCCGTGACGCTCAGTCGCTACCGCGCGGACGATCTCCCGCATGCGCGCGCGCGCAGGGGCGTACCGGGTTCCGAGCGCATGCAGAAGGCGGGTCGAGCCCTCGACATCGGCGAAGAGCATCGTCACGGTACCGCTGGGCAACGACTTGCGCGTTTCGTCACGTACGGACATGTCCCACGAGTGTATGAGCCAAGTGGCTGTAAGGCGAGGCATGCCTCGCCCTCCGTCTGCCGCCGGCGGCGGAAGACGCGCGGCGGAGGCCTCTTTACACTGGGCCGACTGTGTTCGACACGCTTTCCGACAAGATCCAGGCCTCGCTCGGCGACCTCCGCGGACGCGGCCGGCTCGACGAGGACGCTGTCTCGAAGGCGATGCGCGAGATCCGTCTCGCGCTGCTCGAGGCCGACGTCAACTTCGAGGTGGCAAAGGACTTCACCGCGTCCGTCAAGGAGCGCGCGCTCGGGCAGGACGTCTTGAAGAGCCTCTCGCCCGGGCAGCAGGTCGTGAAGATCGTCCACGAAGAGCTGACCGCGCTCATGGGCTCCGGTGACTCGAAGCTTGCGTTCGGACGCCCGCCGACGGTGATCCTGCTCGCCGGCCTCCAGGGCTCGGGCAAGACGACGGCGTCCGCCAAGCTGGCCCTCCTTCTGCGCCGCGACGGCAAGCGGCCGGCACTCGTCGCCTGCGACCTCCAACGGCCCGCTGCGGTCGAGCAGCTCGAGCAGCTCGGCAAGCAGATCCAGGTTCCGGTGTACCGGCAGGAGATGAAGGACCCCGTCGTCGCCGCGCGCTCGGGGCTCGATGCGGCCCGTCGAGACGGGCTCGACGTCGTGATCCTCGACACGGCGGGGCGCCTGCACGTCGACGAGGAGCTCATGGTCGAGCTGCAGGAGATCCGCGACGCGACCAAGCCGACGAACGTCCTCCTCGTCCTCGACGCGATGACCGGGCAGGAGGCGGTGAACGTCGCGCTCGCGTTTCAGGAGCGGATCGCGTTCGACGGCGTCGTCCTGACGAAGCTCGACGGAGACGCGCGTGGCGGCGCCGCGCTCTCGGTTAGGGCTGTCACGGGCCGGCCGGTCAAGCTCGCATCGGTCGGGGAGAAGCTCGACCAGCTCGAGTACTTCCACCCGGATCGAATGGCCTCGCGGATCCTCGGCATGGGCGACGTGCTGACGCTGATCGAGAAGGCCGAGGCGGCGGTCGAGGAGGATCAAGCGGAGGAGCTCGAGCGTCGCATGCGCGCCGGCGAGTTCACGTTCGACGATTTCCTCGCGAGCTACCGGATGCTGCGCAAGATGGGGCCGCTGCAAGGGGTGCTGAAGCTCGTCCCCGGTCTCGGCAAGCAGCTCCAGGGCCTCGACGTCGACGAGAGCCAGCTCGCCCGCGTGGAGGCGATCGTCCTCTCGATGACACCGCGCGAACGCGCGATGCCCCATGTCATCAACACGCAGCGCAGGCGGCGCATCGCGGCCGGAAGCGGCACGTCCCTCGACGAGGTGAACAAGCTCATGGCCGCTCGCAAGCAGATGGCGAAGATGATGAAGCAGATGGGAAAGGGAAAGATGCCGGCGCTCCCGGGGCTTCCTCCGCAGGGCCGTCGCTGAAATCGGCACAATCTCTCGTTCTCACCGGAATCTTCGAAGGAGATAGATGGCTGTACGGATCAGGTTGACGCGCGTCGGGTCGAAGAAGAACCCGATCTACCGCGTCGTCGTGGCCGACTCGCGCTCGCCGCGGGACGGTCGTTTCATCGAGATCATCGGGCGCTATAACCCGCAGACGGACCCTTCGACGATCGAGCTCGACGAGGCGAAGGTGAAGGATTGGCTGGCGAAAGGCGCCCAGCCGAGCGAGCCCGTCGCACGGCTGATCAAGGTCGCCGGCATCGGTGGCTGAGGTCCTCGAATGGATCGTCCGACGGCTCGTCGACGAGCCCGATGCCGTGCGCGTGGAGCGGGAGGAGCGTGAAGACGCGGTCCTCTTCCGGCTCTACGTCGCACCTGACGACGTCGGCAAGGTGATCGGTCGCCAGGGGCGGATGGCCAGGGCGTTGCGGAGCATCGTGCGTGCGGCCGGGGCGCGCGCAGATGAGCGGTACGTGCTCGAGATTGCCGACTGAGGAGCTCGTCACGGTCGGCCTGGTCGGGCGCCCGCACGGGCTCGACGGCGCGTTCGTCGTCGAGCGGGCGAGCGAGGATGCCAGCCGCTTCGAGGTCGGAGCAACGCTCCTCGTGGAAGGCAAGCCGGCGAAGATCGTCCTCTCCCGCCGCGTCGGTGGAGGGCGCCCGGCGATCAAGCTCGACCGCAAGGTCGAGCGCGGCACCGAGCTCTCGTTACGCAGGGAAGACCTCCCGCCGCCCGAGAGCGGGTCGTTCTACGTGGCCGATCTCATCGGGCTCGAGGTCGTCGAGGACGGTGGAGCACGGCTGGGGGTCGTGCGCGATGTCCTCCCCGGTGTCGCCAACGACGTCCTCGAGCTCGACAACGGCCTGCTGCTGCCACTTGTCGAGGATTGCGTCCGCGAGGTAGATCTCGTTAAGCACCGGGTGCTCGTCGCGCGTGGTTTCGGGGACGACGGGTAACCTCGACGAACCTTGCGCATCGACGTCTTCACCCTGATCCCGGGCGCCTTCGCGTGGCTCCACGAGCGCCGTCCGGTCGCCGCGGTTCTCGGGACAGAGCTGGATCTCAAGATTCTCAACTACCGCGACTCGACACCGCTCAGCGCGGGGCAGGTCGACGACGAGCCGTACGGCGGCGGGCCGGGAATGGTGCTGCGCGTGGATGTCGTCGCGGCCGCGTTCGACGCGGTCTACGGAGGTCAGCCCGAGCACCGGGTCGTCGCGCTGACGCCTGCCGGTCGCCAGCTCGACCAGGAGCTCGTCGAGGAGCTCGCGGAGGAGCCGACGTTGACAATTCTCTCCGCACGGTTCGAGGGCTTCGATCAGCGCATCCTCGACCACCTCTGCACGGACCTCGTCTCGATCGGCCCGTACGTCCTCTCCGGAGGCGAGATTCCCGCGCTCGCGCTCGTCGACGCGGTGGTTCGACGGCTTCCGGGCGCGCTGACGGAGGGCTCGGGTGACGTGGAGAGCTTCTCGGCAGCGCTCGATGGCGGGCTCGAGTACCCGCACTACACCCGTCCGGCGGAGTTTCGCGGCTGGAGCGTTCCTGAGATTCTCCGTTCCGGCGACCACGGGCGCATCGACACCTGGCGTCGCGAGCAGGTCAGGAGCGTCACATGAGCGACTGGGAGCGCCGCCCGCCCGTCGAGACGGTCCCCGAGCCGGAGGACGAGCGGCCTCGCGAAGCCGAGTGGCCTCAGGCTGAAGCGCCTCCGGAGCGGCCGCCGGAGCCTCCCTTCTCCTGGCCCATCCCTCCTACGACTCCCGAGGCGCCGAAGGAGGAGCATCACGAGTTCCATCACCCACTCGACCGCGTTACGGGACGGCTTCCGCGACGGGTCCGCATCGCCGTCGACTGGATCGTCACGATCGTGGGCGCGGTCGCGATCGTCCTCGCGATCAAGGCCTGGGTCGTCAATCCATACCGGATTCCGTCCTCGTCGATGGAGGCGACTCTCCACTGCGCGCGTCCTGCGGCGGGGTGCGAGTCGCGATTCTCGGACCGCGTGCTCGCGAACCGCTTTCTCTTCCGCTTTCGCGATCCGCACAGGGGAGACATCGTCGTCTTCGAGACGCCCCCGAAGGCGAGGGCGAAGTGCGGTGCGGGCGGGACGTTCGTGAAGCGGATCGTGGGGCTTCCGGGCGAGACGCTCCAGATCCGGCTTCGGCGCGGCGCCGCCTTCGTCTACGTCGACGGGCGTAGGCTCGAGGAGCCGTACATCGAGCACGACCGGCGGGACATCGGGCCCGAGGAGCGATTCAAGGTGCCCGCAGCCCACTACTTCGTCATGGGCGACAACCGGGCGCAGTCGTGCGACTCGCGGGTGTGGGGCTCCGTGCCCGAGGACAACCTCATCGGGAAGGTCTTCATGACGTACTGGCCGCCCAACAGGATCTCGTTTCGCTGATTCCTCCACCGGAACCGCCTAGCCGGATTACCTTCCGCTAGGATCTTTGCCCGGCCCCGGCCGCCCCTCTTTGCGATGAACGCGACGATCGAGAGCCTCGAGCAGCGCAACATGCGCACGGACCTGCCTCAGTTCAAGGCGGGGGACACACTGCGCGTCCATTTCAAGGTGATCGAGGGCAACCGCCAGCGCGTCCAGGTCTTCGAGGGGATCTGCATCAAGCGCCAGGGTGCGGGCTTCCGCGAGACCTTCACAGTACGCAAGCAGTCATTCGGTGTCGGGGTCGAGCGCACGTTCCCACTCCATTCGCCCAAGATCGACCGGCTCGAGGTCGCCGCGATCGGTGACGTCCGGCGGGCGAAGCTCTACTACTTGCGCAAAAGAGTGGGAAAGAAGGCGCGCGTCCGCGAGCTCCGGCAGAGCTAGTCACTATCCTCGGCCGCGTGGCTCGGTCCAGCGGCCAGCGGCTCCTTGCACACGACAGACGTCTCGGCGTTCGCTATGTCGCGGGCGCGGACGAGGCGGGACGTGGCTCGCTCGCGGGCCCGCTTGTCGTCGCCGGTGTCCTGCTCGATTACGAGGCCTTGCGCGGTGCGCGTGTCCGGCCGCTGGCGAGGCTGAACGACTCCAAGCAGGTTGCTCCTCTCGAGCGCGAGACCCTCTTCGAGGCGGTCGTGGCTTGCGCCTCGGGCATCAGCGTCCGGGTCGTCTCTGTGTGTGAGATCGACCGCTCGGGCCTCCACCGATCGAATCTCGCGGCTCTCCGTGCCGTTCTCGCCGATCTCCACCCGCCCGCCGACGCGTGCCTCGTCGACGGCTTCCGCCTCGGCGCCTCTGCGCCGCCGCACAGGGCGATCGTCGACGGTGACGCGCAGAGCGCGGCGATCGCCGCTGCCTCGATCGTCGCGAAGGTTGTGCGCGACCGGGTGATGCGCCGGCTCGACGCTCTTTACCCGCGCTACGGCTTCGTGTCGCACGTGGGGTACATCACGCCCGCGCACTCCGCGGCGGTACGAGCCTTCGGCCCGTCGGATGTGCACCGCCGCTCCTTCCACGCCGCCTGCTACGAGGCGGCGTGAATAGCGGGGAGCGCCGCGCCCTCCGCCACTACCGGCTCCGCGGCTACCGCCTCCTCGACGCCAACGCCCGCGCCGGCGGCTACGAGCTCGACCTCGTCCTCCGGCGTGGCCGTCGTCTCGTCGTCGTCGAGGTGAAGGAGAAAAGCGGCCCCGCGTTCGGACATCCGCTCGAGATGATCGACGCGGAGAAGCAGCGCCGCGTGCTGACGGCCACCCGTGCGTGGCTCGCCGCGCATCCAGAGGTCGCGGATCTCGAGCTCGTCGTCGAGGCCGCTGCTGTGCAGGGCCGCCGGGTCGAGCGCGTTCCGTTCTCGTAGGGGCACGCAATCCCGCGTCGAATCACTCCGCATGGCGTCGACCCAGGCTGCGCTCTATCGGGAGATCGGCGGCGACCTGCAGCTCTCGTGGTCGGAGGCCGAGCTCCCCGAGCGGGAGCGCACGAAGCATGTCCACCGCCTGCACCCGTATCTCGGGAAGTTCATACCGCAGCTCGTGGAGGCGCTGTTGACCCGCTACGTCCGACCCGGAGGACGCGTGCTCGATCCTTTCGCCGGCTCGGGCACGACCCTCGTCCAGGCGCTCGAATCGGGGTACGACGCCGTCGGCGTCGACATCGCCGCTTTCAACTGTCTGCTCATGCGGGTGAAGACGGCGCGCTACGACCTATTTGGGCTCGAGAAGGAGCTCCGCGAAGCAAGCTCCCGGCGAGGGCGGACGCGTCGACGCCCGCGCGGCTATATCGGTGACTGGTACGCACCCCGCGCTGCTGCGGAGCTTCTGCACTTCCGGTCGCTTGTCGAGGAGTACGAGCATGCAGACGTTCTCCGCGTGGTGCTCGCCCGCGCCGCACGCTCCGCGCGGCTCACCACGCATTTCGACCTCGAGCTCCCGAAAGCGCCGCAGCGAGAGCCGTACTGGTGCTACAAGCACCGACGGACGTGCCGGCCCGTCGAGGAAGCGGACAAGTTTCTCGCCCGGTATCTGCTCGACACCCTCGACCGGCTGAAGGCGTTCCAGCGCGTCCGCGACAAGAAACGAGCGGTGGAGGTCTTGCACGGAGACGCCCGGAGCATCGAGCTCGGCCGCCCCTTCGACGGCGTCCTCACGTCACCGCCCTACCCTGGTCTCATCGACTACCACGAGCAGCATCGCTACGCGTACGAGCTTCTGGACCTGAATGACCGACGCGAGCGGGAGCTGGGCGCTGCCGCATGCGGCACGGGCCGGGCGGCGGTCGCGGACTACGTTGCCGGGATCTCCGAGGTCCTCCGCCGCTCGGCCCTCGCCCTCACCCCGGGCGCGCCGGTCATCGTCGTCGTGAACGACCGCCGCGAGCTCTATCCGGAGATCCTGGAGAGAAGCGGGCTCCGGCTCGTTGAGCGTCTGGAGAGACACGTCAATAGGCGTACCGGGCGGCGCGCCGGCGAGTACTTCGAGTCTGTGCTGATCGCCACGACTGACCCCGCGTAAAGGATGCGTAAGAACTTGGTCGGCGCGGAAGGAGTCGGCCGAAACCGTCGGTAGTTTGGCCCGACAAGAGACCCTGAAAGGGGGCGCAATGAGAAAGCTCTCGATCCGGCGACCGTCGCCGGCCATGGTGGTCGCGTGCCTGGCATTGCTCGTCGCGCTTGGGGGGACGAGCGTTGCCGCGGTGAGTCAGCTCGCGAGGAACAGCGTCGGGCCCAGGCAGCTGCAGTTCGGCGCGGTGACGAATCCGAAGATCAGGAACAACGCCGTCACCTCGGCCAAGGTGAGAAACCGCTCGCTGCTGCGCGCGGACTTCGCGCCGGGCCAGCTTCCGGCGGGGCCCACGGGCCCGCAGGGACCGACAGGGCCAGCGGGACCGGCGGGCGCGGCGGGCGCGGCGGGACCGGCCGGAGTCATCGGCGCGATCACGGTCAGGACGCAGTCGACGACGATCACGGGCGGCACGGCCCATGACGGCATCTACGTCACTGCTCGCGTGCAGCGACTGTGCGAAGGGAACGAGCGCGCGATCTCGGGGGGCACGTCGTGGAGCGACGACGATTCGGGCCTCGAGCTCATGACGAGCGAGGTCGGCCCGCTGCTCAACGCGCAGAACCAGGTCAACGGCTTCCTCGCCGTGGGCGCGAACGACAGCGGACAGTCGAGCACGTTCACCGTGCACGTCCTCTGTTACACGCCATAGCGTTGTTGGGGGGAAACGATGTTTCCCCCCACCAACCCCCCTTCCTTTTCGCTTCTACTCTTTAACCGCGGCTGGCCTCCCGGCCGGCAGAGCCGCCTCCGGCCGCCACCGCCTGCATAGCGATCAGCCGACGTCAAATCGACCCTGCGTTGGGTGCGGCCACAGACCTTTCGCCAGCGCTCGGGAAATCACTTGAGCGTCTCAGTGCACGAAACGCCAGACCGAACGCGCGAAGGCGGGTCAGCGAGACGTCGGCGCGTGATCGGCGAGCACCTCCGCCATCCATCGGTGAGCCTCGCGGACGAGCACAGGGTTCGTCTCCAGCGTGTAATACGACAGAGCCATCAGCGCCTGGGACAGCGCCCAGCCGCGACCCCGCGCCCAGGTCGCCTCGTCGACCGAGAGCTCCGCCCGGAAGATGTCGCGAGTGTCCGCGGAGAGGATCTTCCATGCGACCATCACGTCGCACGCGGGGTCGCCCACCCCGAGGCATCCGAAGTCGATCACGGCGCTGAGCCGTCCCTGTTCGACCAGCAGGTTTCGTGAGTCCAGGTCTCCGTGGATCCATACGGGGGCGCGCTCCCATTCGGGCGCGCGGAGGGCTGTTTCCCACGCCGTGGTCACGGCGCCGAGGTCGATCGTGCCGGCCAATGAGGTGATCGCGGCGCGGGTCGACTCGTCTCGCGTCGCGAGCGGCACGCCGCGGAAGGAATTGTGCTCGCCCGGTGGCGGCCCGTCAGTGGGATCGACTCGCTGCAGGGCCGCGATGAACCCGGCCAAGTCAGCGGCCGCCTGGCCAAGATCGGTGATCCGCTCCTCGGTGGCAGCCTCGCCTTCGAGCCAGCGGTAGATGGACCACTCGAAGGGATAGCTCTCGGCGCGCTTCCCGATCGCGAGCGGAACGGGGATGGCAAGCGGCAGGAGCGGTGCGAGCCTCGGCAGCCACCGACGCTCCTTCTCCAGTTGCCCGGTGTTCTTTTGTCGGCGGGGAAGCCGCACGGCCATGTCGTTCCCGAGTCGGTAGATCGCGTTGTCCGTCCCGGAGGAGTGGATCGGCTCGATAGGAACGTCTGCCCACTGCGGAAACTGCGACGCGACCAGTCGGCCGACGAGAGATATGTCGGTGTCTACCTCGTCGGCGTGCATTTTGCCCATGGGCATAGGCCTCCTCGTCCGGCCCACGATGATGTCAGGAGACGCACCTGGCCTGAGCTACTTGTGACACATCCGGCACGAAGGCGCTCGCCACGCGTACGGGTTTGGTGCCTACCGTGTCCCGGGTGCTCGCACGCGCGATCACCCACGCTCTCGTGGGTCTCGAGCCTCGCAAGGTCGAGGTCGAAGCCCACGTGCAGACGGGGTTGCCGGGTTTCGCGATCGTCGGTCTCGCCGACCGGGCCTGCCAGGAGGCGAAGCATCGCGTTCGGAGCGGCGTCATCTCGGCGGCTCTCGAATGGCCCCTCAACCGTCGGATCACCGTCAATCTCGCACCGGCGGCTCTGCGCAAGGAGGGCTCGGGGTTCGACCTTCCCATCGCGCTTGCGATCCTCGCCGCCACACGACAGGTTCCGCCGGAGCGGCTCGCCGGCCACGCCGCGGTAGGGGAGCTCGCCCTCGATGGGCGCATCCGTCCGGTATCGGGAACGCTCGCGGTTGCCGAGGGGGCGCGACGGGCGGGTCTCCAACACCTCGTCTGCGCCCTCGAGTCGGCACCCGAGGCGGCGCTCGCGGGAATCGATCCCGTTCCCATCCGACATCTCGCCGAGGCGGTCGCGTACTTTCGTGGAGAGATCGACGCTCCGGGATTCGACCCGCTATCCGCCGAGGCACTGGCACCGAGCGAGACACCCGATCTTGCTGACGTCCGCGGCCAGGAGCGGGCGCGGCGTGCGCTCGAGATCGCCGCGGCCGGGGCGCACAACCTGCTTCTCTCCGGCCCGCCGGGAACCGGGAAGACGATGCTCGCCCGCCGGCTGCCGGGCATCCTGCCTGCGCTCGTCCGCCAGGAAGCACTCGAGGTAACGCGAATCCATTCGGTCTGCGGGCTCCTTCCCCCCGAACGCCCGCTCATCACGGTCCCGCCTTTCCGGGCGCCGCATCACGGCGCTTCGGCGCCCGCGGTAGTCGGCGGCGGTCCGAGCCCGCGCCCCGGCGAGGTCTCTCTCGCGCACCGCGGCGTTCTCCTGCTCGACGAGCTCCCGGAGTTCCCGCGCTCGGTGCTCGAGGCTCTCCGGCAGCCGCTCGAGGACGGCGTCGTCGCGGTCGCGAGGGTCGGTGGGCATGCGCTCTTTCCGGCGCGATTTCAGCTCGTAGGGACCATGAACATGTGCCCGTGCGGCGCCCGCGGCGATCCGGCTGTCGAGTGCGGCTGCACGTCGCAGCGGCTCGCCGCCTATCGCGAGAAGCTGTCCCGGGCGCTCCTCGACCGCTTCGACCTCTCCGTGGCCATGCCGCGTCCGCGGGCGGTCGAGCTTGCCGCTCCGCCCGGGGAGGGCTCGGCGGCCGTACGCAATCGTGTCGAGCAGGCTCGGGAACGATTGCGAGTCGCGCTCCCGCGGCGAACCGAAGCCGCTTCGGAGCTGCTCTCGAGCGCAGTGGAGCGGCTGCCGCTCTCTGGTCGTGGTCGGGTCCGAGTCGCGCGCGTTGCGCGAACGATCGCTGCCCTCGCTGGCGCTGACGAGGTCGGCCCGGCACAGATTGCGGAGGCGCTCTCCTATCGGATGCCGGCGGCGTGACAGGGATTCGGCGCATCCGCCGTCGTGACCTCGGATTCCCCGAGCTGCTCGCCGCGATCCACGATCCCCCTCCGGTGCTCTACCTGCGCGGTGCAGGTGATGACGAGATCCTCTCTCGACCTTCGGTTGCCGTCGTCGGAGCGCGTGCGTGCTCCGCATACGGTAGGTCGGTCGCACGCTCCTTGGGCCGCGAGCTCGCTGCCGCAGGTCTGGTCGTCGTAAGCGGCATGGCTCGCGGGATCGACGGAGAGGCGCACCGCGGCGCGCTCGAGTCGAACGGCGCGACCGTCGCCGTCCTCGGCTGCGGCGTCGATCGCGACTACCCGGCGGCGCACGCAGAGCTGGCGCGGAGGATCTGCGAGCGCGGGCTCGTCATCTCCGAGTACGAGGCGGGAGTGGAGCCCGCTCCGTGGCGCTTCCCCGCTCGCAACCGGATCATCGCTGGACTCTGCCGGGCCGCGGTTGTCGTCGAAGCTCGCGAGCGAAGCGGCGCCTTGATCACGGCCGACTTCGCGCTCGAGGAGGGAAGGGAGGTGCTTGCGGTTCCGGGGGAGATCACGAGTGCGCTATCCGCGGGGACGAATGCGCTGCTCCGTCTGGGCGCGACGCCGGTGACATGCGCGGGGGACGTTCTCGAGCTCTTCGGCATCGCGCTCACGCAGCCGGACGCCACGCCGCTGGAGCCTGCCGCCGCGAAGCTGCTCGAACGCCTCCGCGACGGTGCGCTGACGGCCGACGAGCTCGTGCGGGCCGCGGGGGTCGATCCGGCACACGCGTCGGCCGCCCTGATGGAGCTCGAGCTGGCAAGGAGGGTGGAGCTCGAGGACGGCGTCTATCGCGTATCTGTCTAGGGTCGGCAAGCCTCGTGACTCGTCGAACCTAGGATCGCCGGCATGGCGCTCCGCGAGATCGCTCCCGAATCTGCGGTACTGGACGGCGCCGCACCCGGAATGGCGAGGGGCGACCGAGTGGCCGGAAGAGGTCACCTGCGTCTACTACGAGGGCGGAGATGCCCTCGTGCTTATCGATCCGCTTCTGCCCCGCGGCAAGGAAGAGTCGTTCCTGACTGAGCTCGATCATGAGGTCGCGCGCGCCGATTGTCCGGTTGCGGTGCTACTCACTGCCCCCTGGCACCAGCGGGACGCGGCCTCGATAGCCGAGCGCCACGGCACGACCGTGTGGGCGCACCCCGCCGCACGAGCGCGAATTCCATTCGAGACGCAATCCGGGTTGCTCCCAGACGGCATCAAGACCTTCATTCCCCTCGGCATACGGGAAGGAGAGGTTGCCTTCTACATCCGGCCGCACCGCGCGCTTGTCGTCGCCGAGTTCTTCATGGGCGTTGACGGCGGGCTCCGTGTCTGTCCGTCGCCCGCGCTTCAAGATCGCGCTACGTTCGAAGCATCGCTCCGTTCGCTGCTCGCTTGGCCGATCGACCACGTCCTCGTAGCTCACGGCGATCCGGTCATCGGGGACGGTGATCGACGGATCGACCAGGCGCTCAGCGCATTCGCCGCGTCCGTCTAGGATCGGCCCCCGTGCCCACGACCTCGTACTGGCTCGAGGAGCCGCACGATCCCCTTCCACGGGTTCGGCTCGACAGGCCTCCAGACGTCGCCGTCGTGGGGGGCGGGATCACCGGTTGCTCGTGCGCGCTCGCGTTGGCGGAGGCAGGGCTGAGCGTCTGCTTGTTTGAGGCGCGCGAGATTGCAGGCGGCGCGAGCGGCCGGAACGGAGGCTTTGCGTTGCGCGGCGGAGCCGCTCCGTATCCGGTCATGGTCGAGTCGATCGGGCGCGAGGGGGCGGCGGCGCTCTGGCACTGGACGGAGCAGGCGTTGGTTGATCTCGCTTCAAAGGCAGGAGACGCCTTTCGTCCCACCGGCAGTCTGCGACTCGCGGCCGACGAAGAGGAGCGCGGCGAGCTCGAGGACGAGTACGACGCGCTTCGCGGTGACGGCTTCTCGGTTGAGTGGCGCGACGCCCTCCCGCCGCCGCTCACCGGCAGATACCCGGCTGCGATCTTCCACCCACCGGATGGCGTTCTCCAGCCGGCGCGCGCCGTGCGAAGGGTCGCAGCTCTGGCAGCCGAGGCGGGGGTCGAGATTCACGAGCACACGCACGTGAGCTCCGCCGAGGAGACCGGAGCCCATACCGTGGTCGTGGCGACGGACGGCTACCCGAGCGGGCTGCTCGGCGAGCTCGAAGGACTCATCGTTCCGACCCGAGGTCAGGTGATCGCGACCGAGCCAATTCCGGAGCGGTTTTTCGAGATCCCGCACTACGGCCGGCACGGTTTCGACTACTGGCACCAGGCTCGGGATGGGCGGATCGTTGCCGGCGGGTTTCGTGATGTCGCGCTCCAGGATGAGTTCACCGCCGATGAGGTCATGACCTCGGTCGTCCAGCAAGCGCTCGAGTCGTTCGTCGAGTCGCTCGTCGGCCGGCCGCTACGCGTCGACCACCGCTGGGCGGGGATCTTCGGCATGGTCTTCGACTTCCTGCCGGTCGTCGGGCGGGTGCCGGGGGAGGACGGACGCTGGGTCGCGGGCGGCTACTCCGGACACGGAAACGTGCTCGGTTTCGCGTGCGGAAGACTCGTCGCGCGCGCGATCCTCGGCGACCGCGATCCCCTTTTAGACCTCTTCGAACCCGCACGCCTCTTGGGCGCGTAGGGGTGAGACGTATCTCGCCCTACAACGAGAGAACCGGCAGGTCGAGCTCGCCCGCATTCGCGTAGGCCACCGTGGCGACGGCGAGATCCTGGATCGCGAGCCCCGTGGAGTCGAAGAGGGTGATGTCGCCCGCGCTCTGCCGGCCCTCCGCCGCGCCGATGAGCACGGCTCCAAGCTCCCTTACGTCGCCGCGCGCGATGACACCAGCCCCAACAGCAGAGGCCAGCTCGCCTCCGTGACTGGCCTGCTCCCAGTCGTCACAGAAGAGCCGCGCGCCGCGCAGCGCCTCGATCGCGACCTCGGCTTTCCCCGGCCCGTCCGCCCCCATCAGCGACACGTGTTGGCCCGGGCGGAGCGAACCGGGGCCATAGAGAACCTCGGAGCCGGGAGTCACCGTGGCGACCACGTCGCACGCGAGCGCCTCCTCGGCACTCCGCGCCACCTCGACTCCGAGGCGGTCGGCCACCTCGTTCCGCCGCGCCTGGTCGACATCCCAGACGAGCGGCTTCGCACCACGCGAGACGAACATGCGCACTGTCTCGGCCCCATTGACACCGCAGCCGATCACCGCGTGAGACGACGCGTTCGGATGCCCGAGCGTGTCGGCGGCGAGCACCGCTGCGGCTGCTGTGCGGAGCGCGGTGACCGAAGCTGCGTCGAGCACGGCGAGGAGGCGCCCGTCCCCGGCGTCGGAGAGGAGAACGAGTCCGGTCACGGTCGGAAGCCCGCGGGCGGGGTTCCCCGGAAACGAGGTCACCCACTTGAGCAGCGCGTAGCCGCCTCCGAGCGCGGGCATCGCCCTGAAGTCGCCGGCCGGGTAGTTGGTGACGTAGACCTTCGGCGGCATCGTCCACTCCCCGCGTGCGTAGGCGACGAACGCGCCGCGCACGGCGTCGTAGGCCTCCTTCGGGCTGACCGCCGCGTGGACGTCGCGAGCGCTGAAGACTGGGACGGCCACTCCGTCCGAGCCTACCGAGCCAAGTAACAGACTGTTACTTGGATTGAGTTACCGCGAGGCTGGTACTACGCCACCGAGCATCGTCACGACGCCTTCACGGCCGAGATGAGCTTGAGGACGGAGTCCTTGGCGTCACCGAACAGCATCGTCGCCTTCGAGTCGAGATAGAGCTCGTTGTCGATACCCGCGAAGCCCGGACGCATCGATCGCTTCAGGACGACGATGCTCGCCGCCTTGTCGACGTCGAGGATCGGCATGCCGTAGATCGGACTACCAGGATCGCTGCGAGCAGCGGGGTTCGTCACATCGTTGGCGCCGATGACGAGCGCGACGTCAGTCTGCGGAAACTCGGGATTGATGTCGTCCATCTCGAAGAGCTGGGTGTAGGGGACGTTCGCCTCGGCCAGCAGGACGTTCATGTGACCGGGCATGCGTCCCGCCACCGGATGGATCGCGTACTTCACCT